>NZ_JBSGJD010000125.1:0-26851 GCF_053605405.1 Amycolatopsis sp. NPDC003861 | reverse complement strand
CCGCCGTGTTGAGGAGGACGTCGTCGGCCGAGGTCACCCGCCCGGTGTGGATCAGATATTGCGTACCTTCCACCAGCACGGACGCGATCAACGCGGCCAGCGCGATCCGGAGCAGGGCCCGCAGCCGGCGGATCCGCAGCGGGAGCAGCGCGCCGAGCGGACCGAGCAGCAGGACGTTGCCGATCACCTGCCAGAGTGATCCGTCGCTGCTGAGCGCGGCAGCGACGTCGGCGCCCGGAACGAGGTCCAGCGTGCTCTCGCCGGAACCGCCGACAGGCATCGTGACCAGGCAAAACACCAGGAAGGCGACGAGGGAGGCAGCGCAGTCGACGGCGGCCGTCGCGCTCGCGCGGCGGGCGGCCATCCTCCGGCGGCGCCTCGCCGCGAGCAGTGGCCAGCCGAGCAGCGCGTACGGCAGCGCGATGGCCGAAATCGGAATCATCCCCCAGAAGGCGCGCAGCAGAGCTCCCATGCGCCTCCCTTCTCGAACCCCTCAAGACCTTCGGTGCGCAATACGAACGACCCCTTGCAAGATCACCTTCGCATCACGAGATCGACTCGGCATTCCGAGCGGACCGCACTATTCGGTGATCTTTCCGGTGGCGCCGGTTGTTCAACCGTGGTTCGGTCAGGGGACACACTGTCCACAGTGGAGGCTGTGGACAACCCTGTGGATGAATTCGGGGGACAAGTGTGAAAGTGTTGCGGCGCAAGGAAACGGCGTGAAACCGCCCTGTGTACTACTGCGCGGCGAGAGTGCGCGCCTGCTCGAGCAGCGCCTGCAGGTGCAGCCCGCGGCGGACGTCGCAGGGGTGCGTTGTCGTGCCGCTCGCGATCATGGCGGCGAAATCGTCGAGCAAAGCGGTGTAGGACTCCTGCGCCGAGCCCGGTTTGCGGCCCAGCGTCCGGTATCCGTGCTGGCCCCAGACCGCGACCTCGACGACGGTCGGCTGGACCGGCAGCCGCAGCGAGAGGGTGGCCGTGCTGATCACGCCGCCTTCGTGCGCCAGCATGAGGTGCCACAGGTCGCCGGGGCTCTGCCGGGCCGCGACCACCTCGGTGATCGGGCCGAGCGCGGCGTCCAGCATGTCGAGGGCGTGCGGGCCGATGTCGAACAGCGCGCCGCCGTCGTCCTGCCGCCATTCGGAGGTGGCGTACTGGCCGCCGAGCAGGCTGCCGGAGAGCCAGCGCGCGCCGCCGCCCGCCCAGCCGCCCGCCTGGGCGAGGCCGGCGAGCCACTCCTGCGTCTGCGCGGAGTAGCGCAAGGTCAGCATGACGAGCGCGGCCACCCCCGCGTCCGCGACGGCATCGGCCAGCCGGCGCGCGCCGTCGAGGTCCGCGGCGATCGGCTTCTCGAGGATCAGGTGCTTCCCGGCCTCGGCCGCGCGGACGCCCAGTTCGGCCTGGATCGACGGCGGAACGGCGAACGCGACCGCGTCCACCTGCTCGAACAGCTCCTCGACGCTCCCGGCGGTGGCCGCGCAGTGCGTCTCCGCAAGCGTTTGCGCCGCCTCCGGCCGCCGGGCCCAGACCGCGGTCAGCGCCGTGCCGGGGTGATCGGCCAATCCGGGTGCGTGGATCGTCGTCGCCCACGGGCCGGCGCCGATCAGGCCGACGCGCAGCTGTCCGTCCGCGATGAGCTGTCCCACGGCCCGCAGTCTAGGTGTGTCCCGCATCGCTTCGGAACCGCACCTGCGGCGGGCCCCGGCCTGGTTAAAGTGCCTGCATGATCGCCTCCCGCTTCGCCGTTGTCTGCGCTCTCCTGTTCGGGGCCGCCTTCGTGGGTGCCGCACCCGCTTCGGCGGCGGGCACCGACGGGGCCTGCCCGGACGGCGGCGGCGTGACGGTGGTCGTCGACTTCGGCGACCTCGGGCCGCAGCCGCTGATCCGCTGCGCCGCCGGGACACCCGCGAACGGCATCGCCGCCCTGCAGGAAGCCGGGATCGAGGTGGCCGGTTCGCAGAAGTACGGCCTCGCGGTGGCCTGCCGGATCAACGGCAAGCCCGGCCCCGACGTCGAGTCCTGCGCCGGGATGCCCTCGGCGACGGCGTACTGGAGCTACTGGCACGCCTCGGCCGGGGGCAGCTGGACGTCGAGCCAGGAAGGCGCCCAGACGGCGAAGCCCGCGCCTGGCGGGTTCGAGGGCTGGGCGTTCGCGCGGCCGAAGTCGGCGAACGACCTGCCGTCGCCGCCGCGCGCGGCGCCGGTCCGCCAGGTGGCCACTCCGGCGCCCGCTCCCGCTGCCTCCGACGGTGGTTCGTTCCCGTGGGGCCTGGTGCTCGGAGCCGTCGTGATCGTGCTGGTCGGCGGCGCCGGGATCGTCGTCGCCCGGCGCCGGCGTGCGCAGTAGGGCGCTGCACCCCGGCGCCTGGTGGGCGTGGGCGCTCGCGCTGGCCGTCGCCGCCAGCCGGACGACGAACCCGCTGCTGCTCGGCCTGATCATCGCGGTCGCCGGGTTCGTCGTCGCGAACCGGCGGTCGGACGCGCCCTGGGCGCTGGCGTTCCGGCTGTACGTCTACGTCGGCGCGCTGATCGTCGCCACCCGCGTGCTGTTCCGGATCCTGATCGGCGGCGACGACGGCGGGCACGTGCTGTTCACGCTGCCGCGGATCCCGCTCGCCGCCGGGCTGTCCCTGTTCGGGCCGACGTCGGCGGAGGAGCTGCTCGGCGGCTTCTACGACGGCCTGCGGCTGGCGACGATGGTCGTCTGCATCGGCGCGGCGAACGCCCTGGCCAACCCGAAACGCCTGCTCAAGGCGGTTCCGGGCGCGCTGTACGAGGTCGGGACGGCGGTGACGGTGGCGTTGACGGTCGCCCCGCAGCTCGTCGAGAGCGTGCAGCGCGTGCGGCGGGCCCGCCGGCTGCGGGCGGGGCGGAGTCGCGGGCTGCGGGCGGTCAAGGGCATCGTGGTGCCGGTGCTGGAGGACGCGATGGACCGGTCCCTGCGGCTGGCGGCCGCAATGGACTCACGGGGCTACGGCCGCCGGGCGTACCTGAGTCCCCGCCTGCGGGTGCTGATCGCTGTCTGCGTCCTGGCCGGGCTGCTCGGTGTGTGCGTCGGCGTCTACGGCGTGCTGGACGGGACGTCGCCGTCCTGGCTCGGCGTGCCGTTGCTGGCGGCCGGGCTGGTGGTGGCGGTCGTGGGCTTCGTCCTCGGCGGGCGCCGCGTGCGGCGGACGGCGTACCGGCCGGACCCGTGGCGCTGGCCGGAGACGCTGGTCGTCGCGTCCGGCGTCGGGGCGTGCGTGCTGCTGTTCGCGACGGCCCGGATCGACCCGGGCCGGTTGTTCCCTTCGCTCAGCCCGCTGCGCTGGCCGGAGGTGTCCTGGGTGCACGCGGTGTCCGTGCTGGTCGCGGTGCTGCCGGCGGTCGTCGCACCCCCGGTTCGGGAGGTCGTCCGATGATCGAGTTCTCACGGGTCACGGTGACCTACCCGGACGCCGCCCGGCCGGTGCTGTCCGACGTGTCGCTGCAGATCGAAGAGGGCGAGTTGTGCCTGGTCGCGGGCCCGACGGGGGCGGGGAAGTCGACGTTCCTCGGCGCGATCAACGGGCTCGTCCCGCACTTCACCGGCGGCCACCTGTCCGGCCGGGTCGTCGTAGGCGGTTTCGACACCGCTCGTCAGCCGCCCCGGGAGCTGGCCTCGGTCGTCGGCGTCGTCGGGCAGGACCCCCTCTCCGGGTTCGTGACGGACACCGTCGAGGAGGAACTCGCGTACGCGATGGAGCAGCTGGCGGTGCCGCCGGACGTCATGCGCAAGCGCGTCGAGGAAACCCTGGACCTGCTCGGGATCGCGGACCTGCGCAACCGTCCACTTCGGACACTGTCGGGCGGCCAGCAGCAGCGCGTGGCGATCGGCTCGGTCTTGACGGCCCACCCGTCGGTGGTCGTGCTGGACGAGCCGACGTCGGCCCTGGACCCGACGGCGGCGGAGGACGTCCTCGCGGCGATCACGCGCCTGGTGCACGACCTGGGGACGACGGTGATCGTGGCGGAGCACCGGATGGAGCGGGTGGCCCAGTACGCGGACCGGCTGCTGTACCTGCGGGGCGACGGCTCGGTCCGCTCGGGACCGCCGGCCGAGATCCTGGCGACGTCGCCGATCGCGCCCCCGATCGCCGAGCTGGGGCGGCTGGCGGGCTGGTCGCCGCTGCCGCTGTCGGTCCGGGACGCGCGGCGGCTCGCGGCGCCGCTGCGTGCCCGTCTCTCAGGGCATCTTCCGAAATTGTCGGTGGTGGGTCGTAGCCTCTCGGTGACCGGTTCGGCACTGGATGTGAGAGGGGTGGTGGTCCGATACGGAGATGTCCTGGCGGTACGTGGGGTGAGCCTGCGTGTCGGACCGGGAGAGGTGGTCGCGCTGATGGGACGCAACGGCTCCGGCAAGTCGTCGCTTCTCTGGGCGGTGCAGGGCAGTGGCCCGAGGTCGGCGGGGAAGGTCGACGTCGGTGGCACGGACCCGGCGTCGCTCAAGCCACGAGTGGCCCGTCAGCGCGTCGGCCTGGTCCCGCAGACCCCGGCCGACCTGCTGTACCTCGATTCGGTGGACGCCGAGTGCGCACAGGCGGACACCGAGTCGGAGGTGCCGGCGGGAACGGCCCGGGGCCTGCTGGACAGGCTGGCTCCCGGAGTCGCCGGTGAAGCGCACCCCGGCGACCTCTCGGAAGGGCAGCGACTGGCGTTGGTGCTGGCGATCCAGCTGGCGTCGGCCCCACCGGTGGTCCTGCTCGACGAGCCGACCCGCGGCCTCGACTACCACGCAAAAAAGCGCTTCGCGGCGGCCCTGCGAGAGCTGGCCTCGCAGGGCCACGCGGTAGTGCTGGCCACCCACGACGTCGAGTTCGTGGCAACGGCGGCCACCCGGGTGGCGGTCATGGCCGACGGCGAGGTGGTAGCGGACGGCCCCACGAAGGAGGTCGTGGTCGCCTCACCAGCCTTCGCCCCGCAGGTGGCCAAGATCCTGGCCCCCGAGCGCTGGCTGACGGTCGACGAGGTAGCCGAGGCACTGGCATGAGCAAGTGCCCGTGCGACCGCGTCCCGGCCGAGGTGACCCCGCCATGACCGACTTCCTCAGACCCCGCACAGTCCGCCTGACCCCACGGCCCGCGTTGGTCCTCACCGTCGCGAGCCTCCTCGGCATGGCCATGTTCTGCTGGCCCCTGCTCGCCCACCCCCAGCCGACTGCGGCCGCGCACACCGCCGATGCCCCGTTCGTCTTCATGGCGACCCTGCCGGTGCTCATCCTGGTCGTGCTCGCCGAGCTGTCCCGGGGCGGCATCGACGCCAAAGCGCTCGCCCTCCTCGGCGTGCTCTCGGCCGTCAACGCCGGGCTTCGGCCGCTCAGCGTGGGGACCGGCGGCATCGAGCTGGTCTTCTTCCTGCTCGTGCTCGCCGGCCGCGTCTTCGGGCCCGGGTTCGGGTTCGTGCTCGGGTCGACGTCACTGTTCACGAGCGCGCTGCTCACCGCCGGGGTCGGGCCGTGGCTGCCGTTCCAGATGCTCGCGTCGTCACTGATCGGGCTCGGGGCCGGCCTGCTGCCGCGGAAACCGCGGGGCAAGGCCGAGGTCGCCATGCTGGTCGGCTACGGCGTCTTCGCGGCCTACTTCTTCGGCATGCTGATGAGCCTGTGGTCGTGGCCGTTCCTCGCCGGGGACAGCACGCAGCTCGGCTTCGTGCCCGGTGCGCCGCTCCTCGACAACCTTCGCCGGTTCGCGACCTACACCGTCCTGACGTCGACCCTCGGCTGGGACACCGGCCGCGCGATCACCAACGCGGTCGCCATCGTCCTGCTCGGGCCGGCCGTCCTGGCGGTGCTGAGGCGCGCCGCCAGGCGGGCCGCCTTCGAGGCGCCCGTGACCTTCGACCGCGGTCAGCTGTAGGAGTAGAAGCCCCGGCCGGTCTTCTTGCCGAGCAGGCCCGCGTCCACCATGCGCAGCAGCAGCGGCGGCGACGAGTACAGCGGCTCCTTGAACTCCGCGTACATCGAGTCCGCGATGGCCTTGATCGTGTCCAGCCCGATGAGGTCGGACAGGCGCAGCGGGCCCATCGGGTGCGCCGTGCCCAGCTCCATGCCGCGGTCGATGTCCTCGGCCGAGGCGAAGCCCGACTCGATCATCCGGATCGCCGAGAGCAGGTACGGCACCAGCAGCGAGTTCACGATGAACCCGGCGCGGTCCTGCGAGCGGATGACGGTCTTGCCCAGCGCCGTCGTCGCGTGCTCCTCCGCGCGGCGGGCCGTCTCTTCGCTGGTCAGCAGCGAGGGCACCAGCTCCACCAGCGGCAGCACCGGCACCGGGTTGAAGAAGTGGATGCCGACCACCTGCTGCGGCCGGCCCGTCGCCATGCCCAGCTTCATGATCGGGATCGACGACGTGTTGGACGCGAACAGCGCGTCCTCGGCCTCGACGATCTTGTCCAGCTGGCGGAAGACGTCGACCTTCGCCTGCTCCTGCTCGAGGATCGCCTCGATGACCAGTTCGCGGTCGGCGAACTCGGCGATGTCCGTCGTGAACCGGAGCCTGCCGAGGGCCGCGTCGGCGTCCTCGGCCGAGAGCTTGCCGCTCTTGACGCCGCGTTGCAGCGACTTCTCGATGCGCGCCTTGCCCGCGTCGAGCGCCGGCTGGTTCACCTCGGTGATCACGACGTCCAACCCGGACCGCGCGTGCACCTCGGCGATGCCGGACCCCATGAGGCCCGCCCCGACGACTCCAACCCGACTTACCACCGGCTCACTCCTTCGTCCGCTTCGCCGACCCGCACGCCCTGTTTGGACAGCATTGTGGGCAGCACGCAGCGCGCGAGGGCGGTCGCCGGGTGGTGCCCGGCTACGCCCTCGCGCGGTTACGCGTGCTCAACGACGGTACTCGTCGTACCCGTCGTCGTACGGGTCTTCATACCGGCTGTCGGCAGAGTCCTCGTGGTGGTTGTCACTGGAGGAGTTACTCGACAGCTCGCGCTGCAAAGCATCGAAGTCGGTCTCGTGCGAGCTGTACTTGAGCTCACGCGCCACCTTCGTCTGCTTGGCCTTAGCCCGGCCGCGCCCCATGGCTCGACCCCCTCGCACAGGGGCGGGGCGGCCGGGGGAATCGGCGGCCCCGCATCGTCTCGACAATTCTTTCCTGCTCACACCGTACCGTGTCCGGGGGGTTCGATGCGACGTGGCACGGTGTGCCGGTCGCGACAGTGTTCGCCGGACACCGGTTACCGGCCGGTCGGTGACGATCGGTGCAGGTAGACGTGCCACGATCTACCCGTGCTCCGTCCCTTCGTGGCTTACCTGCGGGTGTACGAACCCCTGCTCGCCCTGGGCGATCCGCCGGACGAACGGCTGCGTGCGGCCGTCGCGGCGGCCAAGCTGCGGCGGACGGACGCGGGAGCGCGCGAGCAGGCCATGTGGCTCAAGTCACAGGTGGCCGCCCCCCGGCGACTGCTGCCGGCCGAGCTCGCGGACGGCCGTCCGGCGCCGAGCCTGCTGACCGACGTCCTGGTCCTCGACCCCGCTGAAGTGCCCGGAGGCAAAGCCGAGAACGGGCCCTTGGTCTGCCCGCTGGAGTTGCGAGCCCGCTCGGCGGCGGCCCTGGTCACCTTCCTCGGCGACGCCCACCCGGCGCTGAAGAACGTCGTCCTCGACGAAGGCGGCTTCACCCAGGAGACGATCCGCGCCCGGACGAAGTCGGCGATGGCGGACCTGACCACGTCGGCGGCGCACACGTTGTCGACGACCTGGACGGTGCCGCTGCCGTGGTTCGTGCTGATCGAGCCGGAGGAGCGCCGCCTGGTCCTCGGCAACGGCCGCGCCGACCCCCAGCGAGAACTGTCTTGGCGCGCCACCCTCGCCGACGCCCAGCACCGCGCCCGCGAGGCAGGCGACCTGCTGGAGCAGACCTTCGGCGACTCGGGGCCGGGCCGAGTGCTGTTCGAGACGCGCCGCTGGCTGGACAACTTCCACGAAGACTCGGTGATCGAGCTCGACTACGGCGGCCTGGTCCAGCTGTTCACCGACCCCGTCCTGGAGGCCGACAACACAGCCGACGAGGTCCACGACATCTTGGACGCCCTACGCTCGGGCAACGTCGAGGAGCTAGCCGAGCTGTTCTCGGACCTGCGCGAGTTCTGGGGCGACGTGGCCGCCCGCGAGCGCGCCAACTAGTGGACAACCGTCCGGCGAGGGCGGCGCTCCGCCCCGAAACTGTCGGTGCCCACCGGTAGCGTGGAAAACGGGGGCTGCTCAGCCACGGACCGCCGCGCGCCTCGCTGACCAGCGGCCGCAACGCTCGGTCGGCCCGCAACTGCGACAGAGGGGCGGCCGAGGGCTCCGGCGGCGCGGCGGAGGCGGCCAGCGGGGTTCGGCGGCGCGGCGGAAGTGGCCGGCGGGTTCGGCGGTGCAGCCAGGGTGGGTCGGCGGGTTCGGCGATGCAGTCAGGCGGCGCGGCGGGCCCGGCTGGCGGGTTCGACGGCGCGGCCAAGGTGACGCGGCGGAGGCGGCCAGCGAGGTTCGGCGGCGCGGCAGCAGGCGGGTGGCAGCGCGAGAAGCGGCCAACGCGGCACGGCGGAGGCAACGAGCCAGCGTCAGCGCAACTCCGGCACCCGGATCTCGCCCACCGGCTGTCCGCCACCCAAGACCGGCGGGTGTGCCAGCTCTTCCAGACCCGACACATCCACCCCCAGGTACCGCAGCGCCGTCACCGCCAGTGGTGCGCAGGCCCGCTTCGCGCCGTCGTCCATCTTGATTGCCGCCGCGAAGCCGTCCGGCAGTGCGAATGCCTGGACGCCCTCTGCGCCCGCCTTGGCCACCAGACCCTCCACGCCGGACATCAGCGCCGTGTCCTCGCGGCCCGTTCCCGCCACCAGCCACGGATTTGCCCGCATCGCCGACGCCACCTCCGCCGAAGGGCCCTCCGACGCCGCCGCGATCCGGCCGAACGCGCGCGCCAACCCCGTCAGGGAGAACGCGAACAACGGTGCTCCACAGCCGTCGACACCCGTGTGGGCGATCGGCTCACCCACAAGCGACGACACGACCTCAGCGAGGTGCTGTTGCAGCGGGTGGTCCGGCTCGGCATACCCCGGCACCGGCCAGCCCGCCCGGACGCACGTCGTCAGCATGGCCGTGTGCTTGCCCGAACAGTTCATCATCACGCGCCGGGGCTCGGCTGCGTCGCGCATGCTCGGCAGGTGCAGCGGGAAGTCCGGCGGGCACGCCAAGTCGGTCTCGCTCAGGCCCGCCGCCGAAAGCAGCTCCAGGACCCGCTTCACGTGCCCCGGCTCGCCCGAATGCGAGGCGCACGCCAGCGCCAGGTCCTCGCCCGTGAAATCCAGCCCCGCGCGCAGCATGCCGACCGCCTGCAGCGGCTTGTTCGACGACCTCGGGTACACCGGCGAAACCACGTCACCCAGCGCCAGCCGGACCGCGCCCTCCGGGCCGGTGATCACCAACGCGCCCCGGTGGACGCTTTCGACGAAACCGGACCGCACGACTTCGGCGAGCACCGGGTTGCTCACTCGCCGCGGCCGCCTTCGTTCTCCAGCAGCTCGTCCACTGTGGCCGAGCCTTGCTGGTAGCGCTTCGCGATCTCCGCGTTCAGCGTGTCCATCACGCCTTGGACCTCGCGGCGGAACGAAGACACCGACAGCTCTTCGCGCGCGTACGTGTCCAAAGCGGAAGCGAGCTTCTCGTCCGACAGGGACCCGACGTCGGTCAGGTCCGTGTCGCCGATCAGGGCCTCCGCGTGCCGGCGGTGCTCGCCGGCGCGGGACGGCTCCAGCTGCTGGTGCCGGCCCGAGCCCGCCGCCGGGCCCAGTGCGTTGTCCGCCAGGATCGTCGCCAGCTGGTCGACGATGCTCGCTTCGCCGCCCGAGCTGCGCCGGGCCTGCTCCGCGCGCACGATGTCGATCCGGGCGTGCAGGAGACGGCGCAGGTAGGACAGGTCGGTCTCTTCCTGCGCGGCTTCGTCACGCCGCTCGCGCAGCACGTTCAGCGGCAGTTCACCCAGGCCGCTGAGGTACCCCGGGCCGAGCACGCGGTCGATCCGCCGCCTGCCACCGGGCCGCACTTCGATCACAGCGCAGTTTATCCCGGTTGAGCGTGATCTCGCTGTCAGGGGCTTTCGTTCAGCCACGGAGTTGCGCTGCTGCCGCACGGCCCGGCGCGGGCTGTTCCGCGGGCACCGAGTCGGGGTCGATCGCCGCCTGGACGAGGTTGTCCTCCGACCCCGCCAGCAGCTCCGCGCCCACCGGTGTCGACCGCTTGACCAGCGCCAACGCGATCGGGCCGAGCTCGTGGTGCTGGATCACCGTGCCGATCCGGCCGACCGTCCGGCCGTCGAGCAGCAGCGGGTCGCCGGTCTCCGGGGTGACCTCGGGGGAGCCGTCGAGGTGCAACAGCAGCAAGTTCCGCGGCGGGCGTCCCACGTTGTGGACCTTCGACACCGTTTCCTGGCCGCGGTAGCAGCCCTTCGCCACGTGCGCGGCCGAGCCGACCCAGCCCACCTCGTGCGGGATCGTGCGGTCGTCGGTGTCGACGCCCAGCCGTGGCCGGACCGACTCGACGCGCAGCGCGTCGAACACCCAGCTGCCCGCCGCCCGCGCGCCCGCGTCCGTCAGCCGCTGCCACCAGTCCGCCAGCGCCGCGCGCGGCACCGCCAGGTCGACGCTCCACCGGCCGGGCCACGGCATCCGGCGCGCGAAGCCGCCGCCCGGCAGCGCCGCCACGGCGTACGGCTCCGGGCCGACCTCGGCGCCGACCGCGCTCAGCACGCGCTCGGCGTCCGGGCCGAGCACGGTGAGCAGCGCCAGTTCGCCCGTCGCGTCCCGGATGTCCACCTTGGACCAGAACTTCATCGCCTCGAGGTACTCGTGCAGCGTCTGGGGACCGCCCTTGGGCAGTGCGCTCGTCACGTGCGTGCCGGCGTCGGTGTCGAGGTAGACCGTGCCGTCGAGGTGCGCCAGCACCATGTGCGTCTCGACCCGGCCCTGGCTGTCGAGGACCAGCGCCTCGGTGCCGGAGCCCTCGGCCAGGCCGGTCACGTGCTGGGAGATCACCAGATGCAGCCAGGACAGCCGTTCTTCGCCGGTCACGGCGAGGAACTCGCGGTGCGACCGGTCGATCACGACCACGCTGCGCGAGGCCGTGCGCTGCTCCGCGAAGGGGTCTCCCCAGTGCCAGGGGACGCCGGCTTCGGGGTGGTCGTCGGGGGCGGGGATCGATCCGGGCACGTCCAGCAGCGGCGAGCGGTACGGCATACCGCCCAGCCTAGGTGAGTACGGTGTCGGCATGCGCGTGCTCGTCTTCCTCGACGGAACCCCGGCCGACCCCGATGTGGCCCAGATCAAGGTCGACGACCTCGGGCTGCTGCGCGGCGACGGCGTCTTCGAGACGATCCTCGTCGTCGACGGCAAGCCCCGCGAGCTCCGGCCGCACCTCGACCGGCTGGCCCGTTCGGCGGCCATGCTCGACCTCCCCGAGCCCGACCTCGCGGCCTGGGAACGGGTCGTTTCGCGGGTGCTCGAAAGGTGGGCCGGCGGCCCCGAAATGGTGCTGAAACTGGTGTACACGAGGGGATCCGACGGCGATCCGGCCGCGGCGCCGACCGGTTTCGCGCTCGGTTCGGAGGTCGCCCCGGCGATCCTCAAGGCCCGCGCCGAAGGCGTCGCCGCGATCACCCTCGAACGCGGTTTCCCGCCGGATCTCGCCGAGCGCGCGCCCTGGCTGCTGCTCGGCGCGAAGCCGCTGTCCTACGCGATGAACATGGCCGCCGTGCGGGAGGCGGGCCGCCGTGGAGCCGAAGATGTGATTTTCACCGCGGCCGACGGATCGATCTTCGAAGGCCCGACCTCGACCGTCGTGCTCGCGAAGGGGCGGACGCTCTACACGCCGCCGTCGAGCATCGGGATCCTGCCGGGTACCACCCAGGCCGCGCTGTTCCGCGGCGCCGAGAAGGCGGGCTGGGCGGTCAAGGTGGAGCCGCTGACCGTGCGCGACCTCGTCGAGGGCGACGGTGTCTTCATGGCCTCCAGCGTCCGCAAGCTGACCCGGGTGCACACCCTCGACGGCGAGCGCCTGCCCGATTCCCGAGCCGTGTACGCCGAGCTCGTCGCGGCCTACGACGGCGAATACGCCTGACCCTGGGTGATCCGGACGACGGCGGGGGCGACCTCTTCGGCGCGGTAGGCGGCGATCTTGTGGTGGCCGTCGATGATCAGCTCGCGTTCGCCGTCGGCCAGCACCACCGCGACCGGCCGGTGCCCGGTGCGGATGGCCGTCCGGTAGTAGCCGACGCGGGCCTCGTCCGACGGCGGCCAGGCGTCGGTCGGCGTGAGCAGCTGGTCTTCCGGGAGCCGCTCCGGGCCGCTCACCCGGTAGTCGCCGTCGACGAGCAGGTCGAGCACCGGCCCGAGCGTGGTGGCCAGCGGACGGCGCAGTTGCCCGGTGGCCAGCGCGATCCGCAGCGATTGCGGCAGCTCCGCCCGCGCCCGTGCGTTCACGTCGAGGAAACCCGCGCCACCGCTGATCGTCACCTGTTCCACGCTTATGAGGACGGGCGACGGCGCGACATGGTTCCGGCCCCTACCCGGACGGGTGCACCGGGTGACCCGGGTCTCACCCGCGCGGCGGTACGCCTTGCTCAGGAAGGCCGGAACCGGATTCGGGTACCCGGCCGAGCCTGCGCGAGGGCGCTCAGCGCGGTCGTTTTCACGACGGCGGCGACCGGATAGCCGCCGGTCGTCGGGTGGTCGGCGAGGAACACCACCGGCAGCCCGCTCGGCGGTACCTGGATCGCGCCGGTGACGACGCCCTCGCTGGGCAGCTCGCCGTCGACGGCGCGCCGCAGCGGCGTCCCGTCCAGGCGCAGGCCGACGCGGTTCGACTCGGCCGTCACCGTCCAGCCCGCCGAGAGCCCGCCCGCCGGGTCGTCGAACCAGTCGTCGCGGGGGCCGAGCGTCACGGGCACCACGAGCTCACCGGGCGCCCGCACGGGCACGACGACGTCCGCGCCCGCGGGGATCCCCGGGGTGCCGAGCGGGAGCACGTCACCGCGCCTCAGCGGCGCCGGGCCGATGCCGGACAGGACGTCCCGGGATCGGCTGCCCAGCACCGGCTCGACCGCGATGCCTCCCGAGACGGCCAGGTAGCAGCGGAGACCGGCGGAAGGCGTCCCCAGCGTCAACGTCTGACCGGCGCGAACAGCCAGTGGCGCGTGGGAGCCGGCCGGGCGGCCGTCGACCCGGACGTCGACCGCCGGGCCGGTGACCGCCGCCGTCACCGCGGCCGGGAACCGCACGGAGAGGCCGCCGAACAGCGCCTCGATGCCGGCCGCGTCCTCGGCGTTGCCGACGAGCCGGTTCGCCAGCCGCAGCGACACCTGGTCGAGCGCTCCCGATGGTGCGACCCCGAGGTGGGCGTACCCGGGCCGGCCGAGGTCCTCGACCAGCGCGTACCGCCCGGGGTCGAGCACCTCCAGGCTCCTCACCGGACGCTCCGGAAGCGCACGCGGTCCCCCGGCGCGAACAGCGCGGGCGGGTCCGCGTGGGGGTCGAACAGCGTGGCCGATGTGTGCCCGAGCAGCCGCCAGCCGCCCGGCGACTCGCGCGGGTAGACGCCGGTGAACTCGCCGGCGATCCCGACCGACCCGGCCGGGACGCGGGTGCGCGGCGTCTCCAGGCGTGGCTGCTGGAGCGGAGCCGGAAGCCCGGTCAGGTAGCCGAAGCCAGGTGCGAACCCGGTGAACGCGACCGTGTAACCGGCTTCGGTGTGCATCGAGACGACGGCTTCGGGCGAAATCCCGGCGTCGGCGGCGATCAGGGCCAGGTCCTCGCCGTCGTAGCGGACGTCGAGGGTCACTTCGCGCGGCTCGCCCGCGGGCCGGTGCGTGAGATCGGCGGCTTCGAGCAGGGCCCGCACGGCCGCGACGCCGCCGACGACGAGCAGGCTGCGCGCGCCCGGCACGAGGTCGACGACCCCGGGCGGCCGGGCGGCGAGCACAGTCGCGTGGGCGGCCCGCAGCTGGTCCGGCGAGTCGCAGTCGAGCAGGGCGGCGTCCTCGCCGCACCGCCGCCAGCGCACGGCGTCAGCCGACGACGCGGTGCAGCAGCGCCGAAGTGTGCGGCTGCATCTCCTGGCCGACCATGGCCCGCTCCTCGACGTAGCCGAGGGAGCCTTCGATGAGCCCGTACAGGCGCTGGGCCGCGGTGACGTCCTTGGCCGTGGCCGTGCGGATCACCGCGTCGGTGCCGAGCTCCCACGACGTCTGGTTGCGCGGCTTGCCGTAGTACAGCTCGACGATGCCGGTGTTGTGGGTGAGCAGCAGCTCGATCGTGTCGTCTTCCTGCGGCCGCCAGAACCCGGACTCGCGGGCGGCGGGCCGGACGACGTTGCCCTCGTCGTCGAGCAGCCAGGCCCGGGACTCGTGGATCAGGAACGGGCGGCCGTCGTGCGAGATCGTCAGCTGCTGCGCGAACTTGCGCGGGCCGTCGATGGTCGGGTAGTCGACCTCGCCCTCACCGCGCCAGACACCGACGAGCGGCAGCAGCGCGAGGCAGGCGTCGTTGAGGTTCGGCCCCTCGCGCAGGTTCGCGGTGTCGTTGGGGATGGGCAGGTCGTCCCACAGCGGGAGGTTGCGCGTGCGGGTGCTTTCCGCGCGCTTCTCCGCTGCCACGATGGCTTCGTCGCCGCTGGCGGTCATGGGTCAGCGCTGGTCCGCGTACAGCCGGTAGACGACGTACACGGCGAACCAGGTGATCGCGATGCCGGCGAGGACCAGCAGAGTCGTAAAGAAGGCTTCCACGCCCCGCAGAATAGTCCGCCGGGTGCGGAACGGCCCTGCGCAGGGTCGGCGCGGTGAGCACGGTCACCCGGCCGGAACGCGCGAAGGCCTCCCTGCCGGAGCAGGGAGGCCTTCGCGGGTGAAGCGGAACTCAGGCGACCGAGATGGCCAGCTGGTGCAGGCCGGGGCCCTCGGCGGTGACCGAGGCTTCGCCGTTGCCGGAGCGGTGCAGCGCGCGGACCGTCCACTCGCCCGGCGCCGCGTAGAAGCGGAAGTCGCCGTCGGCCGACGAGACGACCTCGCCGGTGAAGTCGCCGCCGCCGTCGAGGAGCCGGACGAACGCGCCGCCGACCGGCCCGTTCGCGCCGGTCACCTTGCCGGCGAGCACGACCTGCCCGCGCGTGTCGAAGTCCGCCGGCGTGGCCTCCTGGACCGGTGCGCCGCAGCTGTCGTCAACCGCCATCACTTGGCTCCCAACTCGACCGGCACGCCGACGAGCGAGCCGTATTCCGTCCATGAACCGTCGTAGTTCTTCACGTCCTCGTAGCCCAGCAGCTCGTGGAGCGCGAACCACGCGATCGACGAGCGCTCGCCGATGCGGCAGTAGGCGATGGTGCCCTTGCCCTCGTCGATGCCCTCGTCCTTGTACAGCTCCTTGATCTCTTCCTCGGTCTTGAAGGTGCCGTCCTCGTTGGCGACCTTCGCCCACGGCACGTTCAGCGCGCCGGGGATGTGGCCGGGAACCTGGGACTGCTCCTGCGGCAGGTGCGCCGGGGCGAGCAGCTTGCCGGAGAACTCGTCGGGCGAGCGCACGTCGACGAAGTTCTTCGACCCGATCGACTGGACGACCTCGTCGCGGAACGCGCGCAGCGAGAGGTCCTGGTCCTGCGCCTGGTAGTCGGTGGTGTCGCGCTTGACCTCGTCGGAGTTCAGCTCACGGCCGTCGAGCTCCCACTTCTTGCGGCCGCCGTCGAGCAGCTTGACGTTCTCGTGGCCGTACAGCTTGAAGTACCAGTACGCGTACGCGGCGAACCAGTTGTTGTTGCCGCCGTAGAGGATCACGAGGTCGTCGTTGGCGATGCCCTTCTCCGAGAGGAGCTTCTCGAAGCCCTCCTTGGAGACGAAGTCGCGGCGCACCCCGTCCTGCAGGTCGTTCCGCCAGTCGAACTTCACCGCGCCCCGGATGTGGCCGGCGTCGTAGGCGGTGGTGTCCTCGTCGACCTCGGCGAACACGACGCCGGGGGTGTCCAGGTTCTCCTCGGCCCACTGGGTGGTGACCAGGACGTCTTCACGGCTCATGAGAACAGAACTCTCTTTCTGGGTTGGACTTCAGGACGACGCGCGGGCGGGGCTGAAGCGTTTGATCAGCAAGTACATTTCGCAGCCGAGGCAGAAGTCGAAGGCCGCGTTGAGGAAGGCCGCGAACAGCGCGAACGCCGTCGCGACGATGCCGAGCGGGGTGATCCCGGCGGCGAAGCCGACCGTGCCGACCAGGGCGAACACGAATCCGACGGCCTGGGCGAACCGCAGCGGCGCCGCGTCCTCGCGATCGGACGTCGGGCCGAGGCGCGGGGCCACCAGCGCGCGGTAGACGATCGAGTACGGCGCCTGCTTCAGCCCGACGAACGCGCCGATGGCGAACACGACGGTCTGGACGGCCAGCAGCGGCCACCACTCGGTGACCAGCACGACCGCGAGCACGATCGTGGTCAGGATGGCGGCGAACCGCGGGCCGCGCGGGTCGACGGCCGGTCCGGCGGACATGGTGCCTCCAGCTGGAGCAAGGGGTGCGTGCGAACGGCACGCGTCAGCGGCATCAGGGCTGGCGGGGACCGGATCGGGGAGTTCAGTGCCGGTCGGACTGAACGCGACACAGGCTGCTGCGGACGCGGCAGAGGTCGACTGCGCGCCGCTGCGTCAGGAAGAAGCTGGTCAGCCCGGTCACGGGTGCGAGGGTACCCAGCGCTCTCTCAAGGTGGGAACCACGTTCATACCTTGGGACGATTCCCAGGATCCGGGAAGAATCCCGGTCAGGACGTCCGCGTTGTGAGATGCGGCCTCAGCGCGTCCAGCAGTTCGGGGCCCTTGGGGACGCCGCCGACGCGCAGGAGCTCCCGGCCGTCCGGGGTCAGCGCGATCGTGGTCGGCGTCCGCAGCACGGACAGCGACTGCGCGACCTCGGGCTGGTTCGTGACGTCGAGTTCGACGTGGTGCAGGCCGTCGGTCCGCTCGGCCAGCGGCGCGAGCACGGCCTTCGCGTGCCTGCAGGGCGCGCAGAAGGTGGTGGAGATCTGGACCAGCGTCACGGCGGACGCCGGGTCGAGCACGTCGGTGACGGGGGCGGGCAGCTCGCGAGCGGCCGGCTTGGCGGCCCGCACCCGGCCGTTGCGGGCCTTGAGCAGCCCGCCGACGGCCGCGGCGGCCACCAGCGTCGCCACGAGCACCCACAGCCCCGTCACCGCACCGCTCCCTACTTGCTCAGGTCCGCGAACGACACGTTCGCCGCCTTGCCCTTGATCGTCACCGAGCCGCTCTGCACCCGCACGCCGGTCGGGGTGACCGACAGCGGCAGATCCTTCGTGCTGATCGACGCGTTGAAGTTCGGCATCAGCGCCTTCTGCACCGCCTGCGGGACGACCGTGGTCTCCTGGTCGTTCCCGAACTGCAGGCGCTTCGGGAGGAAGTTGATCGTGCCCTTGGCCGCGTCCGCCTCGATCATCGCGAAACAGAAGATTTCCAGATCCTTGCCCGCGAACTGAAGGTGTCCCGAAATGCGGACACCGGTGCTCGACTCGTCCTGGTCGGGCTGGCCCTCGGTGGTCTTCGTCGTGGTCGGCGCCGGCTCGCTCTGCCCGCTGTCGCCGTTCTGGACGTACTCGGTGGTCGACGGCTCGATCCGGAGGTCCTTGATCTTGTCCAGCGGGGACAGCCGGGCCAGGTCGGCGGCCTTGATGGTGACCGCGCCGGTCAGCTGGCCGATGGTGATCGCCTTCGTGTTGCCGTTCGTGAGGTCGGACAGCGGCGCCTTGACGTCCTCGAGCTCGGCGTTCACCGCCACGTCCTGCAGCTTGTCCGCGACCGGGAGGCCGGCGGCGGACACGCTGATGTGACTGTAGTCACCGCTCAGCGCCTGCGTGAGGAACGGGAAGCCGTGGATCGTCACCGACGGGTCGTCGCTCAGCTGCAGCTGCGTGCGGGCCTTCTGCGAAATCATGTGCTCGGCGAATGCCGCGGCCCCGAAATCGGCGCCGACCAGCAGCAGGACCAGGACGATCAGTGCGATCACCCAGCGCCGGGCCCGGCGGCCGCGGCGTCGTGCGTCGGGCCTCGGTGCGGGTCGGTCGTCCCGGGTCACGGGCCTGCTCACCATCGCGTCCGTACTCCTGTTCGTCGGGGACACCGGGATTCCTCCAGGTGTGATCGATCCAGCAAGGGTTAGGTGCCCGGCCGTTCAGCCGCTATTCTCACTTAGCACCGACCAACGCCGCTGTGCGGCGACGACGCGAAGGCGGTGCGGCTGATGAGCCTGGACCTTCTGGTACTGACTGCGGAGGCCGACGCCACCTCGGTGCTTCCCGCGCTGGACCTGCTGCCGCACACCGTACGCGTCCGCGCTCCCGAGGTGACGGCCCTGCTCGACGCGGGCCACCGTGACGTGATCCTCCTCGACGCCCGCAGCGACCTGGCCTCGGCGAAGAGCCTCTGCCGCCTGCTCAAGGGCACGGGCGAGGACGAGGCGGCCACCCCGATCATCGCCGTCGTCGGCGAGGGCGGGCTCGTCGCCGTCAGCGCCGAGTGGCGCACCGACGACATCCTGCTGCCTACCGCGGGCCCGGCCGAGGTCGACGCCCGGCTGCGCCTGGTGACGACCCGCGACGGCGGCTCCGCCCAGGTCGACGCCGAGCTGCGGGTCGGCGAGCTGGTCATCGACGAGGCGACCTACACCGCGCGCCTGCGCAAGCGCACCCTCGAGCTCACCTACAAGGAGTTCGAGCTGCTCAAGTACCTCGCGCAGCACGCCGGCCGGGTGTTCACCCGCGCCCAGCTGCTGCAGGAGGTCTGGGGCTACGACTTCTTCGGCGGCACGCGCACGGTGGACGTCCACGTCCGGCGGCTGCGCGCCAAGCTCGGCCCGGAGCACGAGCAGATGATCGGCACCGTGCGCAACGTCGGCTACAAGTTCGAGCGGCCGGCCAAGAGCGGCGGTCCGCGGCCGGGCGTCCCGGCCCAGGCCGAAGCGCCCGCCGAGACCCCCGAACTCGCGCACTGACGACGTCCCCACGTTCACCTGGACGCGGTGACAACCGTCGCGTTGCCTCGGCCGCGGGTACGGTCGCAGGGGTGACCGGAGAGTGGCGGCAGGAACTGGACGAAAAGCAGCTCGAGGACGTGCGCGGGCTGCTGTTGGCCGTGCGGGAGGCCGACGGGCGGCCCGAGGTCGCGCCGGAGGGCCCGCTGCCCGGCGAGTTCGACGGCGGTGAGCACCTCGTCGCCTGCGTCGAGGGCGAAGTCGTCGGCTACGCGCACCTCGACACCACCGGTGACTCCTTCGGCCACCAGGTCGCCGAGCTGTTCGTGCACCCCGCCCACCGTGACCGCGGATACGGCGCGAAGCTGCTTCAGGCGCTCGACGAGCGGGCCGCGGTCGGCTTCCGCGTCTGGGCCCACGGCGATCATCCGGCCGCGCAGAAGCTGGCGGTGAAGACCGGCCTGGAGCGCAAGCGCGAGCTGCTGATCCTGCACGTCGACGTCGAAGGCGCGGACTGGCCGGAGCCGATCCTGCGCGACGGCGTCTCGCTGCGGACCTTCGTACCGGGCCAGGACGAGGACGCCGTGGTCCGGGTGAACGCGCGGGCCTTCGACTGGCACCCCGAGCAGGGCGCGCTGACCGCCGACGACGTCCGCGCCGACGAAGCCCGGCCCTGGTTCGACGCCGACGGCTTCTTCCTCGCCGAAGAAAACGGCGAGGTCATCGGCTTCCACTGGACGAAGGTGCACGAGCCGACGCCCGGCCGGTTCGGCGGCGAGCGCGTCGGCGAGGTGTACGTCGTGGGCGTCGACCCGGCCGCGCAGGGCGGCGGGCTCGGGCGGGCGCTCACCCTGGCCGGGCTCCGGTACCTCGCGAACCGGGGGCTGCGGCAGATCATCCTGTACGTCGAAGGCGACAACGCGCCGGCGTTGGCGGTCTATACCAAGCTGGGGTTCGCGCGGTACGAGACAGACGTCCAATACGGACGGTGACCGTTACAAACGGCGTGCCAACAATCCGTCACAGTGTGCGAACGCCCAGGTCACGGGCGGGACACGGCTCTCTTTCGGGCTAGTAGCACTGCTCACACCCGGCACCTTGTTCACTTTCCGTTCATCTGGAGAGGGGCGCCCGTCCACCGTGGCTGCCTAATGTCCGGATCCGGCGCGGCAGCACGCCGCGACGACCCGGTCAAGCTCCTGATGGAGGAAACAGCAGTGAAGATCATGCGGCCCCTGAGCGCGGTGGGCATCGTCGCGAGCGCCGCCCTCGTGCTCGCCGCCTGTGGTTCCGACCCCGCGGCGACCAACAGCAGCGCCTCGAACACGGCTTCGGCGCCCGCTGCCACCGGCACCGCCGACGTGGAGTGCGGTGGCAAGAGCCCGCTCTCCGCGGAAGGTTCGTCGGCCCAGAAGAACGCCATCGACATCTTCACGCAGCAGTACGGCAAGAAGTGCTCCGGCCAGCAGGTGAACTACAACCCGAGCGGCTCGGGCGCGGGCGTCAAGCAGTTCAACGCCAACCAGATCGACTTCGGCGGCTCGGACTCGCCGATCAAGGACGCCGACGCCGAGGCGGCCAAGAAGCGCTGCGCCAGCGACGCCTGGAACATCCCGCTGGTCGTCGGCCCGATCGCGGTCGCCTACAAGCTGTCCGGTGTGGACAAGCTGGTGCTGACCCCGTCGGTGACCGCCAAGATCTTCAGCGGCACCATCACCAAGTGGAACGACCCGGCCATCAAGGCCGTCAAGGGCAACGAGAGCCTGAACCTGCCGGACAAGGCCATCCAGGTCGTCTCGCGCGCCGACGAGTCGGGCACCACCGACAACTTCCAGAAGTACCTGGGCGCGGCGGCGAAGGCCGACTGGACCAAGGGTGCCGGCAAGAAGTTCAACGGTGGCGTCGGCAACGGTGCCCAGGGCTCCAACGGTGTCGCGACCGCGGTGAAGGCCTCCGACGGCGGCATCACCTACGTCGAGGGCGCGTTCGCCAAGGACGGCCTGACCCCGGCCCTGATCGACAGCGGCTCCGGCGGCGTCGAGCTCAACGCGGCGAACGTGGCCAAGTCCCTCGACGCGGCGAAGTTCCTCAAGGACGGCTCCAACGACCTCGCGCTCGACCTCAACGGCATCTACGCCAGCAACACCCCGGGTGCGTACCCGCTGCTGCTGACGACCTACGAGATCGTCTGCTCGAAGTACGCGGACCCGAACGTCGCGAAGGCAGTCAAGGCGTTCCTGACGGTGGCGGCCACCGACGGCCAGCAGCCGCTGTCGTCGAAGGGCTACGTGCCGATCCCGCAGTCGCTGCAGACCAAGGTCCTGGCCGCGGTCAAGGCCATCTCCTGACCTGTTGCGACTGACATCCGAGTGATAGAGGCTGGTCAGAAGTAGCTGATGAGCGAGTCATCCTCGACGCGAACGCCCACCGGCGACCCCGGTGGGCGTTCGTCGTCCGTCACGACGCCCCCGGAGGTCCCGATTTCGGAGCAAGCAGCCCCGCCGGCGGACAAGCAGCCGCCCGCGGCCGAGAAACCGAAGAAGGTGCGGCCCGGTGACCGCATCTTCCAGAACCTGACCACCGGGGCCGGGATCTTCGTCGTCGCCCTGATCGGCCTGATCGGGCTCTTCCTGCTCATCCAGGCCATCCCGGCGCTGCAGGCCAACAAGGCCAACTTCCTGACCAACCACGGCTGGTCGACCAACGACCCGGCGAACATGTCGTTCGGCATCCTCGACCTGCTCGAGGTGACCGTCGCGACGTCGCTGGTGGCACTGATCATCGCGATGCCGGTCTCGCTGGGCATCGCGCTGTTCCTGACGCAGTACGCGCCGCCGCGGCTCGCCCGGCCGTTCGCCTACATCATCGACCTGCTCGCCGCGGTGCCGTCGATCATCTTCGGCCTGTGGGGCATCCTCGTGTTCGCCCCGGCGATCGAGCCGTTCTCGCAGTGGGTCAACGACACGTTCTCGTGGTTCCCGCTGCTGGCGCCCGGCAACGTCTCGCCGAGCGTGCGCGGCACGATCTTCACCGCCGGCATCGTGCTGGCCGTGATGATCCTGCCGATCATCACGTCGCTCTCGCGCGAGGTGTTCGAGCGCACGCCGACGCCGCACATCGAGGGCGCGCTGGCGCTCGGCGCGACGCGCTGGGAGGTCATCCGCACGACGGTGCTGCCGTTCGGCAAGGCGGGCTACGTCGGCGCGTCCATGCTCGGTCTCGGCCGCGCGCTGGGCGAGACGATCGCGCTGGCCGTCATCCTGCTCATCCCGCAGGGCAAGAACTTCGACTGGAGCCTCTTCGACGGCGGCGCCACGTTCGCGTCGAAGATCGCGGCGAACTACAGCGAGTTCAACAACGAGGTCTCGGCCGGGGCGTACATCGCGGCCGGCCTGGTGCTGTTCGTGCTCACCTTTGTCGTGAACTTCGCCGCGCGGTCCATCATCGGTGACAAGAAGGGGGACTGAGCATGTCCACCACCACGCTCGAAGCCCCCGCGACGACCCCCGCTTTCCAGCAGGTCAGCCTGGCCCGCAAGGTCAAGAACGGGCTGGCGACCACGCTCGTCTGGCTGTCGTTCCTGATCGCCGTCGTCCCGCTGGTGTGGGTGCTCTACACGGTGATCGTCGACGGCATCAAGCGGATCCCCTACAGCAACTGGTGGACCGAAGACTTCGGCGACGTCCTGTCCGACGAGGTCGGCGGCGGCGTGCTGCACGCCATCATCGGCACCCTGCTGCAGGGCCTGGTGTGCGCGATCATCGCCGTGCCGATCGGCATGCTGGTGGCGATCTACCTCGTCGAGTACGGCCGCAACGGCAAGCTCGCGAAGGCGACCACCTTCATGGTCGACATCCTCTCCGGTGTCCCGTCCATCGTGGCGGCGCTGTTCATCTACGCGCTGTGGATCACCACCTTCGGCCTGCCGCGCAGCGGTTTCGCCGTCTCGCTGGCCCTGGTGCTGCTGATGATCCCGGTCGTCGTCCGGTCGTCGGAGGAGATGCTGCGGATCGTCCCCGACGACCTGCGTGAGGCGTCGTACGCGCTCGGCGTGCCGAAGTGGAAGACGATCATGAAGATCGTGCTGCCGACGGCGCTGTCCGGCATCATCGGCGGCATCATGATGGCGCTGGCCCGCGTCATGGGTGAGACGGCGCCGCTGCTGGTCCTGGTCGGCTACTCGGCCTACACGAACTGGGACATCTTCAGCGGCGAGCAGGCCGCGCTGCCGCTGCTGATGAACAACGAGCGCGTCAGCAACCCGATGGACCCGGGCTCGGTCGGCTTCGACCGGATCTGGGGCGCGGCCCTGACCCTCGTGCTCATCATCGCGATCATCAACCTCCTCGCCACCGTGTTCGCGCGCCTCGTCGCCCCGAAGAAGAAGTGAGCTATTCCTGATGGCCAAGCGAATCGACGTCAAGGACGTGGACATCTACTACGGCAAGTTCCACGCCGTGGACGGCGTCACCCTGTCGGTGCCGCCGCGCAACGTCACCGCGTTCATCGGCCCGTCGGGCTGTGGCAAGTCGACGGTGCTGCGCACGCTCAACCGCATGCACGAAGTGATCCCCGGCGCCCGCGTGGACGGCCAGGTGCTGCTCGACGGCGAGGACATCTACGCGTCGGCGGTCGACCCGGTCCAGGTGCGCCGCACGATCGGCATGGTGTTCCAGCGCCCCAACCCGTTCCCGACGATGTCCATCAAGGACAACGTCGTCGCCGGGCTGAAGCTGGGTGGCACCAAGGGCAAGAAGACCCTCGACGACATCGCCGAGCGCGCGCTGCGCGGAGCGAACCTGTGGAACGAGGTCAAGGACCGCCTGAACAAGCCGGGCGGCGGCCTTTCGGGCGGTCAGCAGCAGCGGCTGTGCATCGCCCGCGCGATCGCGGTCCAGCCGGACGTGCTGCTGATGGACGAGCCGTGCTCGGCCCTGGACCCGATTTCCACGCTCGCGATCGAGGACCTGATCGGCGAGCTGAAGAAGGACTACACGATCGTCATCGTGACGCACAACATGCAGCAGGCGGCCCGGGTTTCCGACCAGACGGCGTTCTTCAACCTCGCCGGCGTCGGCCAGCCGGGCCGGCTGGTGGAGCTGAACGACACGGAGAAGATCTTCTCCAACCCGGACGAAAAGGCCACGGAAGACTACATTTCCGGCCGGTTCGGCTGAGTTGCCGTTGACCGGGAAGGCTTTTCCCGCCGCGCTCGGGGCGGCGGGAAAAGCCTTTCTTTTGTCCTAAGTGGAGCAATGAAAACGCCCCCGGCCGCGACCGGGGGCGTTTTCGCTTGCGTGGCTCAGATGTCGTCGTCGGTGCCGTAGCCCGGCATCTTGCCGGTGACCACGAAGATCATCCGCTTCGCGACCGACACGGCGTGGTCGGCGTAGCGCTCGTAGAACCGGCCCAGCAGCGTCACGTCGACGGCGGAGGCGACGCCGTACGGCCACTCGCGGTCCATCAGGACGGTGAACAGGTGGCGGTGGATGTCGTCCACCTGGTCGTCCTCGGACTCGATCGTCTTCGCCGCTTCGACGTCCTTGGAGTGGATGACCTGCTCGACCTGGCGGGCCAGCTTGACCGCGACCTCGCCCATCTCGGAGAAGTACGGGCGGACGGAGTCCGGCAGCACCGGCTCCGGGTGGCGGCGCCGCGCGGCCTTGGCCACGTGCAGGGCCAGGTCGCCCATGCGCTCCAGGCTCTCCGCGGCGTGGATCGCCGCGAGCACCGTGCGCAGATCGGTCGCCACGGGCGCCTGGAGGGCCAGCAGGGCGTACGCCTGCTCCTCGCACTGGGCGCGGGCGTCGTCGACCTTCGAGTCGTCGCTGATCACCTGCTCGGCGAGACTGAGGTCGGCCTCCAGGAGGGCGCGCGTGGCGCGCTCCATGGCGTCGGCGACCTGGACGGACATCGCGGCCAGGTGGTCGGCGAGCTGTTCGAGTTCGACATGGTAAGCCTCACGCATGGGCCAACTCTACGGCCAAGGGTGGCCAAATACCGCATCGCCGGGTGAACCGCACGTGAACCCGGCCTAACGATCCTCGCGGATCAGCCGTTTCCGCTGCTCTTGCGGGTGGTGGTCGACTTGGAGCTGCCGCTGCTCTTCGACTTCGAGGTGCTGGTCGGCGGCGCCTGCTCGCTCGCCGGGACGGGCGCGTTCGGGTCGGGCAGCGGGGTGTTGTTGCGCAGCGCGTCGAAGAGCGCCTTGGTCTTGCTGACGACGAGGACCTCGTTGCCGCGGTTGTTGGCCATGCCGACCGTCGGGACGGTGAGGAAGGCGATCTTCGACGGGTCCAGGCCCTTCATCGACTGCGCCAGCGTCATCATCTGCTTGACGCCGAGGTTGTCGCCAAAGGTCGCCTTCGCGAAGGCGTTGATGAAGTCGCTGAGCTTCCCGGGATCGAGCACGACGTCCGAAGACATGACCTTCTTCAGCAGCGCGCCGATGAACTCCTGCTGCCGCTTGATCCGGCCGTAGTCGGACGTCGGGTCGCCCTTGACGTGCCGCGCGCGGACGAAGTTCAGCGCCTGGTCACCGGAGATCGTGACGTCGCCGGTCTGCAGCAGCACCTTGCCGAGGATGGTGTCGTCGATCGGGATCTCGTTGTGGATGGTGACGCCGTGCACCGCGTCGACCATTTCCTTGAAGCCGTTGAAGTCGATGCCGACGAAGTGGTTGATCCGCAGCCCGGTGATCTGCTGGATCACCTTGGTGACGCAGGCCGGCCCGCCGACGGCGTAGGCGGTGTTGAGCTTGGCGAATTTCGCGCCCTTGTAGACCTCGTCGGTGGTCTTGTTCTGCGCCGGGTCCCACTTCTGGCAGTCCGGCCGGTTGACCTCCAGGTCGCGCGGGAACGACGTGACGACGACCCGCTTCCGGTCGGCCGGGATGTGCGCGACCATCACGGTGTCGCTCCGCGCGCCGGGCGTGCTGTCGGCGGTGCCGACGCCTTCCTCGGCGGAGGCGCCGTCGCGGGTGTCGGAGCCGACCATCAGGAAGTTCTCGTCGTTGGCCTGCGCCTCGGCGTCCTGGATGTCGGAGGAGTTCTCGTCGAGCGCGGAGACCTGGGTGAACTTCGCGTCGAAGTAGGTCTGAGCGCCCCAGGCACCCCCGATCCCGAGGAAGACCAGCCCCGCAACGACGGCGGCGGCGATCCGCCCGGCAAGAGCCGACCGCCGCTTCTTTTCCTGCTGCCGGCTCAGTTCGGCCGCTGCTTCGGCTTCGGCGGCTTCGGAGGGGGTAGTGGTGACTACGCGCTGAAGGGCGGTGCGGGTGCTCTCGAGGATGGAGGCGGGCGAGAGCCGCTCACGACGTTCCCGCCGCTTGGCTTCCTCGGCTTCCATCTCATCGTGGGCCGCGGAGAACCGGGCGAGGGTGTGATCGATCTTGCGCCGGTACTGGGTCGCCTCGTCGATCGCTTCCATTTCATCGGTCATGGTCAGCGGATCAAGAGCAGCCCGCGGCGGCACACCACCGTCGGAGGGATGCTGAGCTGCTGACGCGTCGACCGCTCGGCGAGCTGCAGGGCCGTCGGCGGCGGGGCGCGGAGCTGCTGCCCCGTTGGCGGTGCGGCGTGGTGCGGGGCTGTCCGGCGTGGCGCGCGGGGACGCGGCGTCGGCCGGGCGGCGGCCTGCGGCTTCTCCGGTGCGGCGGGGCGCAGGGCCGTCCGCGGCAGGCCGCGGAGCCTCGACCCCATTGGCGGCTCGGCGGGGCGCCGGGCTGTCCGGCGTGGCGCGCGGGGTTGCGGCGTCGGCTGGGCGACGGGGGTTTTCGCCGGTGCGGCGGGGCGCCGGGTTATCCGCGGCAGGGCGCGGCGCACCTGCGTCGACCGGACCGGCC
>NZ_JBSGJD010000124.1:0-26883 GCF_053605405.1 Amycolatopsis sp. NPDC003861 | reverse complement strand
CTCTGTAGCGGGGACAGGATTTGAACCTGCGACCTCTGGGTTATGAGCCCAGCGAGCTACCGAGCTGCTCCACCCCGCGTCGTGGCACCTACCTTACGCCCTCGTTTCGCGGGGGTGCAAAGCAGGTGCCGTCGGCGTTACCGAGGTCACCCTCCGGGCTGGGTGCTGGGCGGTGCGGTGCTGGTCCCGGGGGCGGCTGTCTTGGCTGCTTCGTACGCGCGGGCGGCTGCGTCGAGGGCGGCGAGGGCGGCGCCTTGGTCGGTGAAGTTGCCGGATTGCTGGGCGGCTTTGAGTTTGGCGATGGCCGATTGGATGTCGGCGACCGCGCGGTCGAGGGCCGCGTTGCCGCCGCCGTTGTTGGCGGGCGGGGTGGTGGTCGGGTTGGTGGAGGTGGGTGGGTTGGTCGTGGGCTGGCCGGCTTGGGGTGGCGTGGTGGTGGCTTCGCCGGTGCCGGCGCCGAAGACCTGGTCGAGGGCTTCCTGGAGGGTGGCGCCGTAGCCGACCTTGGGTCCGTAGGAGACGAGGACGCGGGCCAGCTGCGGGTAGCTGTTCTGGTTGCGCTGCCGGATGTAGACGGGTTCGACGTAGAGGAAGCCGTCGGCGACCGGGAGCGTGATCAGGTTGCCGTAGATGGGGGTGACGTTGGGGTTGTTGAAGAGGGTGCGGTCCTGGGCGACGCGGGAGTCGCTCTGGAACCGGTTCTGGACTTGGACCGGGCCGTCGACCTGGGTGGCTCCGGTGGCGGCGCTGGGTAGCTGGAGGACGCGGATCTTGCCGTAGTCGGCCGGGTCGGAGGAGACCGACATCCAGGATGCGAGGTATTGCCGCTGCTGCCCGGTCAGGGAGCTGGTCAGCTGGAACGTCGGCTTGGTCTGGCCCGGGGTGTCGGCGAGGACGTAGTAGCCGGGTTGGTTGGCCGCGCCGGCCGCGGCCGGGTTGGAGCCGCCTTCGGCGGTCGGGTCCTGCGGGACGCTCCAGAAGGCCTGCTGCGAGTAGAACTCCTGCGGGTTGCTGACGTGGTAGCGCGACAGCAGTTCGCGCTGGATCTTGAACAGGTCCTCGGGGTAGCGGAAGTGGGCCCGCAGGTCCGGGGAGATTTCGGAGCTCGGCTTCACGAGCCCGGGGAAGACCTTCTCCCAGGCGTTGAGGACCGGTTCCTTGTCGTCGATCGAGTACAGCGTCACGGTGCCGTTGAAGGCGTCGACGGTGGCCTTGACCGAGTTGCGGATGTAGTTGATGGAGCTGTTGGCCTGGCGGGCGACGCCGTTGAGGGAGTCGTTCGTGGCCGCGCCGAGCTGGGTCTGCTGGGCGTACGGGAAGTTGTTGAGCGTGGTGTAGCCGTCGATGATCCACTGGATCTTGCCGTCGACGACCGCCGGGTACGGGTCGCCGTCGAGGGTCAGCCACGGCGCGACCTTGCTGACGCGGTCGCGCGGGTCGCGGTTGTACATGATCTTGGAGTTGTCGCCGATGGCGTCGGAGAACAGGATGTTGCGTTCGCCGTATTCGGCGGCGAAGGCGAGGCGGTTGAACCAGTTGTCGATCGAGACGCCACCGCTGCCCTTGTAGGTGTAGCGGTCGGTGGCGGTGTCGTACTCGCCGGGCGCGTTGCCGGAGGTACCGCCGACGATGGCGTAGTCGGACTCCGCGGCGGACAGCTCGCCGTAGTAGATGCGGGGTTCCCTGACCTCGATGCCGGGCTGGCCGGACCCGGACGAGCCGGCGCCCGTCGGATTCTGCGTGTCGCTGGTCGTGGCGATCGGGTAGCCGCCGTCGGAGTTGGCGTCCTTGACCGCGCGGTCGATCGTGTTGGCCGGCGCGACGACGAAGCCGTTGCCGTGGGTGTAGACGAGGTGCTTGTTGATCCAGCTGGTCTGGTTGCCGGTGAGGCCCTCGGTCTTGATCTCCTTGGCGGCGACGATGTAGTCCTGCGTCACTCCCCCGACGGTGTAGCGGTCGATGTCGAGCTTGGCCGGGAAGCCGTAGAAGTTCTCGCGGCCGACGCGCTGGGTGAAGGTGTCGGACAGGATGTTCGGATCCAGCAGCCGGATGTTGGACATCGTCCCGGTGTCGGCCTTGATCTGGTCCGGGGTGGCGTCCGACTTGCCGGTGTAGGGCTGGTACTGGACGTCGGTGAGGCCGAAGGCGCGGCGGGTGGCGTCCATGTTGCGCTGGATGGACGTCGCTTCCTTCTCGTTCGCGTTCGGCTTGACCGAGAACTGGTCGAGGATGGCCGGCCAGGCGACGCCGACCAGGATGCCGGACAGGATCAGCAGCACGAGCGAGATGGCCGGCAGCTGCAGGTTGCGCAGGAAGGCACCGGCGAAGAAGGCGATCGCGCAGATCACCGAGATGCACAGCAGGATCAGCTTGGCCGGCAGGACCGCGTTGAGGTCGGTGTAGGTCGCGCCGATGAACAGCGGGAAAGCACGATCGGACAGCAGCAGGTTGTACCGGTCGAAGAAGTATTCGACCGCCTTCAGCAGCACGAAGAGCCCGACGGTGATGGCGAGCTGCGCGCGGGTCGGGCCGGCGAGCTGGCCGCCCTTGCCGGCGAGCCGGATGCCGCCGAAGACGTAGTGCGAGATCAGCGCGCCGAAGAAGGAGATGACGACGGTGATGAACAGCCAGCCGAGCAGCCAGTTGATGAACGGCAGGTCGAAGGCGTAGAAGCCGACGTCGTTGCCGAACTCGGGGTCGGTCTGGCCGAACGAGGTGCCGTTGAGGAACAGCTGCACGACCTGCCAGTCGCCCTGGGCGGACAGGCCGGCGATGAGGCCGGTGAGCACCGGGATGCCGACGCCGAAGAGGCGGATCCGGGCGACGATCGCCGAGCGGTAGCGCGCCAGCGGGTCGTCGGCGCCGGAGATCGGCACGAACACCGGGCGCGTCCGGTAGGCGATCATCAGGCTGATCGCGAGTGCGCCGCCGACGAGCAGGCCGACGGCGAAGAAAAGGATCACGCGGGTGATCAGCTGGGTGGTGAACACCGACCGCGCGCCGACTTCGCCGAACCACAGCCAGTCGACGTAGGTGTCGAGGAGCCGGGCCCCGAGCAGCAACGCCAGCACGATCACCGCGGCGATGATGAGGAGGATCCGGCTCCGCCGGGACAGCTTCGGCAGGCTCACCGGGGGCCGAGTCGCCACGGCACACGCTCCTGTCTTCGTCAACACTTGAGCAGGGGCGCGTGCGCCCCCTGATTCCCTAACTCTACGGATGCCCGGTGAAGTTCCCGGGACCCGCCCAAACCGGACTCGCGGCGTCGGCGGCCCGGCCGACCTGACACGATGTGCGCATGGCAGCGAACGAAGCGCGACAGGCCGGCGTGGCCGCGCTCGCCCGTGAAATCGAGGACTTCATGGCCGCGGGCGGCTGGGACCAGCCGCCGCAGCTGTTCGCGCTGGTGCCGACGGCGGCGCTGCTGGACGAGCAGCCGGAGCTGGCCGGGCAGCTCGACCGGGCGAACCCGCTGACGCCGGTCGCCCAGGAAGCGCTGCCCGAGGGCGACCTGGCCGAGGCGCTGGGCCGGATCGCGTGGCCGGATCTGGTCATCGGGTGCGCGCTGGCCCAGGAGATCATCGTGCTGCCGCCGGGCTCGGAGTCGGAGCTGCCGGACGTCGCCGAAGCGGACGCCGAGAGCCTCCGCCGCGCGGCCGCCGACCACCCGCAGCGCACGGAGGCCCGCCTGGTCGCGGCCGTCCTGCGCGACGGGGAGGGCGCCTGCGTGATGCGGCTGCGCGGCGCCGGCACGGACGAGTCGATGGACGAGATCGTGGAAAGCCCCGACCTGGCACCGAACCTCGTCGAAGCGCTCAAGATGACCTTGCTTCCTTGACTCGACCATGCCGAATCGGTCACCGGAACGCTGTCGATCTACGTTTTCCGAAGTCTGCGCCCCATTTGTCCCATTAAGGGTGACAATGCGACAAATTGCCAACCTTGCAAAGCAATCGGTTGGCTGCTAACGTCATTTCCTGATGCGTCTTCCGGGGAGGGTGACGACAATGGCATACATGCCGGCCTTATTGCATGTTCCCGCGCACATTACTACCATTCAAACAGCTCGGCACAATTGAGCCTTCCTCGACATATCTCCAGTCTGCGCGACGGAGAACATCGTCGCGCGTATCTGCAGGCAATTCCTTTTTGAATTCCTCTTGATACGGAGGCAGTTTGTGGAACTCGAAGAACCATCTGCCGGTCGATTGATCCTCGCCTTCGACGGTACCTGCATGACCTGTCGGCAAATCTCCGTCACCGTCGCCGCCGCCTGCAACGAAAAGCTGGAGGTGCTGCCGCTGTCCGATCCCCAGGTGGAACAGTGGCGGCACCAAGCTTTGGGCCCGGAAGCACGGAACGCACCCACACTGATCGGAGCGACCGGAACCGGCGTCCGTGCATGGCTGGGGCTGGCCATGGCGTTTCCCCTGCTACGCCGGATCGGGCCTTGGCGGATGATCCGGATCCTGACCGCGCTGGGCCGGCTCAAGCGGGAATCCGACGAATGGCTGGCCGTCCAGGGCACCGGACAGGCACCGAGCCGGGAACTGAACCGGGGGAAGTTCCTGCACCTCGCCGCCGGCGTCGGCCTGGCGATCGCCGTACTGGGGATGGGCAAAACCCCGGCCCTCGCCGCCGAGCAGGGTCGCAGGCTGCGTGAGGTCACCGACCGCGCGGGCCGGCTCCCGCAGACCTACGACGAAGTGACCGCTCTTCCGATGGCGGACAGGCGAGCGGTTGTCGGCGCGCTGACACCGCGCAATCGCAGCAACCTGTGGGTCGAGCAGATTGTGCGCTACCGGAAGTCACATCCGAATCTTTCGGCCGAACAAGCGTCGGTCCTCGACCAGGCGTCCGCGCTCGCCGCCGTCGAATCGGTTTTCCAACCGAAAGCCATCGAAGAACCGGCGATCGAAAAGCAGTTGCAAGAGCTGCAGCGGGTGGCCATAGCCGCTTTCGGCAAGGAAGAAGCCGGCAGAATCCTCGCCACATTGGGGACCGCCGACGCCGGCACTTCGGCATCACCGCAGGCTCAGTCCCTGCCCTTGGCGGGCGGAGGGCCGCTGTCCTGCAATTGCAGCCAGGAGAGTGACTTCTGTGCGATTGCGTGCTTGCCGTGCCAAGGCTGCCAGGGGAATCCGACCAGGGGGGTCTGCGTAGCCGGATATCCCGGATGCGGGCTCTTCTACGACTATGCCTGTGACGGGATGTGCGACGGCGCCTGCTATTCGTGCCTGTAGGGCCGGCTGACCTACGGTTCGGTTCGGGTGGCCCCGTCAATGCGGGAAGCCCGGCCGTTCCGCGACGCCCCCGGTGTCACTTTGCCTTCGGCACCGGGGGCGGAGCCCGTCCTCGGGACCCGCCGCGTCAGCAGGACGCCGTCGGCCGCCCGGCTTTCAGGTTGGCCAGCTGGGCGAGCGCGTCGTCCAGTGTGGACACCTTGATCAGGTTGAGGCCGGCCGGCGCGGTGGTCTTGGCCTCGGCGCAGTTGTGCTCAGGCACCAGGAAGTCGGTGGCGCCGGCCTCGCGGGCGCCGACGACCTTGAACGAGATTCCCCCGATCGGGCCGACTTCGCCGGTCTCGGTGATCTCGCCGGTACCGGCGATGTGCCGCCCGCCCGCGATGTCGTCGCCCTTGAGCCGGTCGATGATGGCGAGGGTGAACATCAGCCCGGCGGACGGGCCGCCGACGTCCTGCAGGGAGATGTTCACGGTGAAGGGGACGTCGGCGCGGTCGACCGCGGTCAGGCCGATGAAGCCCTCCTTGCGGTCCGGGCGCGCGGCGAGGGTGAGCGGCACGGTCCGCTCGGGCTGGCCGTCGGACTGGAAGGTGATCTGGACGGTCTGGCCGGGCAGGGTGCCGGTGAGCGCGGCCCGCACGTCGGCGGCCTCGACGATCTTCTTGCCGTTGACGGTGATCAGCTTGTCGCCGGGCGAGAGCACGTGGTCGGCCGGGCTGCCGGAGACGATCTGCTTCGCCACCACCTTGATCGGGCTGCCCAGCTTGCGCAGGGCGGCGACCTGGGCGTTGGTCTGCGAGTCCTGCAGCTGCTGGATGTTCTCCTGCTTGACCTGCTCGTTCGTCTCGCCGGGCTTGAAGTACTCCTCGCGCGGGGCCAGCGCGTACCGGCCGCTCGCCCAGAAGCCGAGACCCTGGAAGAGGGTGACGCCGTCGTGCAGGGAGACGGTCGTCATCCGCAGCTCGCCGGTGGTCGGGTGGGTCTCGTGCCCGCTGACCTGGATGACCGGGTTGCCCGCCGCGTCGCGACCCAGCGTGTCGTAGGTCGGGCCGGGGCTGATGGCCACGAACGGCACCGGCACGACCGACCCGAGCACCACGAAGATCAGGAACAGCGAGCCGCTGACCACGAGCGTCCAGCCACGGCGGGTCATCCGGCGGGCCTCGCCGGCCGGCTCCGGCGCCGGTTCCGGGGCGCTCTTCGCGGGGGCGGTCTCCTCGGAGGACTTGGTCACGACCGACAGCGTACGGTGACCGCGTTCGCTTCCCGGTGAAGGCCACGGTTGACGCGCTCGGCGGGCCTCGACCCGCGTACGGTGGACACATGAGCAAACCCCCGTTCGGCTTCGGACCTTCCGATCCCGACAAACGAGGTGAGAACGACCCCTCGGAAGGCGGGCAGCAGTCCGGCGCCGAGGCTTTCAACCAGCTCGGGCAGATGCTGAGCCAGCTGGGCCAGATGCTCAGCCAGGCGGGCAGCTCCAGCGGGCCGGTGAACTACGACCTCGCCAAGCAGATCGCCCTCCAGACCCTGGGCAGCGCCGGCAACACCGGCGAGAGCAAGCTCGGCTTCCGGGGCGGTGACGACGCGAACGCGGCGGTCCGCGACGCGGCCCACCTGGCCGAGCTCTGGCTCGACGCGGCCACGGTGTACCCGGCCGGCGCGACGTCGACGGTCGCCTGGTCGCCCCGGTCCTGGGTGGAGAAGACGCTCCCGACGTGGCAGCGCCTGTGCGACCCGGTGGCCCGGCAGGTGTCGGGTGCCTGGATGGAGGCGCTGCCGGAGGAGGCCAAGCAGGCCGCGGGCCCGCTGCTCCAGATGATGGGGCAGATGGGCGGCATGGCCTTCGGCTCCCAGCTCGGCAACGCGCTGGCCCAGCTCGCGTCGGAGATGCTGACCTCGACCGAGATCGGCCTCCCCCTGGCCCCGGCCGGCACGTCGGCCCTGCTGCCGGCGAACATCGAGAAGTTCGCCGAGGGCCTGGAGCTGCCGAACAGCGAGATCCTGGTGTTCCTGGCGGCCCGCGAAGCGGCCCACCAGCGCCTGTTCACGCACGTGCCGTGGCTCCGGCAGCGCCTGCTGGCGACGGTCGAGGAGTTCGCCCACGGGATCTCGGTGGACACGTCGGCCCTGGAGTCCCTGGCCGGCCGCATCGACCCGGCGAACCCGGCGAGCATCGAAGAGGCGATGTCCTCGGGCCTGCTGGAGCCCCAGACGACGGAGGAGCAGAAGGCGGCGCTGCGGCGCTTGGAGACGCTGCTCGCGCTGGTCGAAGGCTGGGTCGACGTGGTGGTGGCCGAAGCGGTGGGCGACCGCCTGCCGGGAGCGGACGCCCTGCGCGAGACGCTCCGCCGCCGCCGTGCAACGGGCGGCCCGGCCGAGCAGACGTTCGCCACCCTGGTCGGCCTCGAGCTGCGCCCCCGCCGCATGAGGGACGCCTCCAACCTGTGGAAGCTGGTGGGCGACCGCCACGGCACGGAGAAGCGCGACGGCCTCTGGTCCCACCCGGACCTGATGCCGACGGCCGAGGACCTGGACGAGCCGATCGACTTCGCGGACCGAGTGGGCTCGGCGGGTTCGATCGACGACCTGGACCCGATCGCCGAGCTGGAGCGCACGGAACAGGCAGAGCAGGCCGAGCGCTCGGAACGTTCGGAGCGTTCGGAGCGCGAGAAGGACGAGCCCCCATCGGAAGAGGGCGGCAAGCAGTCCTGAACTGAGCTCCGGACGGCCGGTGCCCCGCAAACAGCGGGACACCGGCCTTCTGCTGTCCGGCCCCAGGCGGTCACCCCGTCAATCCTCCATGGAGATCCCCCACCCGGCCGCGGCCGACAACCCCTCCAGGTACCCGATCGCCCGCTCGGTCTTCGGGTACCGCTGCACCAGCGCCCAGAAGGCCGCATCGTGCCCGGGCTCCCGCAGGTGCGCCAGCTCGTGCACCAGCACGTAGTCCAGCACCCACGGAGGCACCTTCCGCAGCCGTTCGCTGACCCGGATGGTCGCGTCGACCGGCGTGCAGGACGCCCACCGCGTGCGCATCGGCGGCACCCAGCGGACGCTCGCCGGCACCGCGGTGCCGCCCAGGTACTTGCCCGACAGCAGCGCGCAGCGCGCCAGCAGGGCTTCGTCCGACGTCTTCGGCGACGCCGGCCGACGTGGTTCCGAGCGTTGCAGCTTGCGCTCCATCTCGGCGACCCAGTGTTTCTCCTCCGCCCTGGTCATCCGCGCGGGGATGAGCACGACGAGCGTGTCGTCGTTCCAATACGCGGTGACCGTCCGGTGCCGGCGCTGGCTGCGCCGCACTTCGACCTTGTGTCCGGGTGTGTCCGACGAGGGGTTCGTGTCCCCCCGGCCTCTCAGTGAGGGCATCCGTGCTTCGACCACCCGACAACGGTAAGGCCAGGCACCGACAACTCCGAGCGCCTTGAGGTCACAGACCCGAGTTGTCCACAGCCGGTTCCACTTGTGGACAACTCGGCCGTTCCGGCTCCTTGCGGGGCCTTCCCGTCGCGACCGGGTGCGATCCTGCGGACATGATCCTCGACACCGCGGACATGCCGCCGGTCCTCCTGCCGGCCCACCCTGCCCTGCTCCCGGGCCTCACCGTGCTCGAACGCGGCCCCCGCGAGATCCAGATCGGCCTCGATCCGCGCCACGGCGTGATCGTCGAAAACCTGTCCCCGCACCTCCTCGCGAAAGTGCGCGCCCTCGACGGCAGCAAACCCGTCGAGCGGCTTCTGCTCGCGGAGAGCGAACACCGCGAGCAGCTGCACACGCTCCTGCGGCAGCTGACCGCGCTCGGCCTGGTCACCGACGCCGGCCGCCCCGACGGCCCGGGCTTGCGCGGCGAGCCCGGGCTCTGGTCGCTGCGCGCCCGGCACCACCAGGCGGCGATGGCCGAGCGGCGGCGCGCCGCCGCGATCTCCGTGCACGGCGAGGGCCGGGTGGCGGTGGCGGCCGCCGTGCTGCTGGCCAACGCCGGCATCGGGCACGTCGAGCTGCAGGTCCCGGGCACGGTGACCGAGCACGACCTGGGCTCCGGCTTCACCGCCGCGGACCTGGGCCGGTCCCGGCGCCACGCCCTCGCCGACCTGCTCCGCCGGGTCGATCCCGAGGTCCGCGTCACCCGCCTGCACGACCGGCACCCGAACCTCGCCCTGCTCGCCGACGCCGTCGTGCCGGCGCCCGAGCTCGTCGCCGAGCTGATGGGCGACGGCGTCCCGCACCTGGCGGCGCGCGTCCGCGACGGCACGGCGATCGTCGGGCCCCTGGTCGTGCCCGGCCGCAGCTCGTGCCTGCGCTGCGCCGACCTGCACCGCACGGAGCGCGACCCGTGCTGGCCGCGCGTCGCCGGGCAGCTCGCCGGCCGGCACCAGCGGCCCGACCTCGGCGCGGTCCAGTCCTGCGCGTCGCTGGCCGTCGCCCAGGCCATGCGGGTGCTGTCCCCGAGCGCGCCGGCCCCGCCGACGTGGAACGCGACCCTCGAAATCGACGCCTTCGACGGCCGGATCCGGCACCAGGGCTGGCCGCCGCACCCGCTCTGCCGGTGCGGTGCCCGGGAGGTGATCTCGGAGACGTAGCCCACGAAGACGTCGTGCGCAGGCTGCGCGTGGCCGAGACCGCAGGGCAGAATCGCGGGTGTGACCGACTTCCGCGACCCAGCCGATCGTGACACCGCGATGCCGCGCAAGGGTGCCGCCCGTACCGCCAAGCTCGCCAGTCTCCCGCTCGGCATCGCCGGCCGGGCGGTCGGCGGCTGGGGCAAGCGGCTCGCGGGCCAGAGCGCGGAACAGGTGAACGCGACGCTGTCGGCGAAGGCCGCCGAGCAGCTGTTCGAGGTGCTCGGCACGCTCAAGGGCGGCGCGATGAAGTTCGGCCAGGCGCTGAGCGTGTTCGAAGCGGCGGTCCCGGACGACATGGCGAAGCCGTACCGCGAGGCGCTGACGAAGCTGCAGGCCGCCGCGCCGCCGATGTCTGTCCGGCAGACCCACCGGGTGCTCGCCGAGCAGCTGGGCCGCACCTGGAGCAGCCGGTTCGCGTCCTTCGACGACGAGCCGGCGGCGGCCGCGAGCATCGGCCAGGTGCACCGCGCGGTCTGGCACGACGGTCGCGCGGTCGCGGTCAAGGTGCAGTACCCGGGCGCCGACGAGGCCCTGCGCAGCGACCTGCGCCAGTTGCAGCGGTTCAGCAGGCTGTTCCAGGCGTTCGTGCCCGGCACCGAGGTCAAGCCGCTGCTGGCCGAGCTCTCGGAGCGGATGAACGAGGAGCTCGACTACCAGGCCGAGGCGCAGCACCAGCGCGCCTTCGCGAAGGCGTTCGAGGGCGACCCCGGCATCCTGGTGCCGCGGGTGGTGGCGAGCGCGCCGAAGGTCGTCGTGACGGAGTGGGCGAACGGCACCCCGCTGTCGAGGGTGATCGCGGACGGTGATCGCGAGACCCGGAACCTGGCGGGCCGGCTGCTGGCGGAGTTCCACTACTCGTCGCCCGAGCGCGTCCACCTGCTGCACTCGGACCCGCACCCGGGCAACTTCATGATCACCGAAGACGGCAGGCTGTGCGTCATCGACTTCGGCGGGGTGGCCCGGCTGCCCGAAGGCATCCCCCGCCACCTCGGCGAGATGACGCGGCTGGCGCTGGACGGCGAGTCCGCCGAGCTGATGCGCCTGCTGCGGGAGAACCGGTTCATCAAGCCGGACAGCGACCTGACCGCGGAGGAAGTGCTCGCCTACCTCGCACCGTTCACCGAGCCGCTGGCGGCGCCGACGTTCCACTTCACCCGGCGTTGGATGCAGAAGCAGGCCGGACGGGTCGGCGACAGCCGCGGCAACGACTTCCGGGTCGGCCGTTCGCTCAACCTGCCGCCCGAGTACCTGATGATCCACCGGGTGACGGCGGGGTCGACGGGCATCCTCTGCCAACTTGACGCCGAGATCCCGGCCCGCGGCATCGTCGAGCGCTGGCAGCCCGGGTTCGCTGCCTGAGTTGTCCACAGGTTGGGCCTCGAACGGCGGGTTGCGGTCGAGTTGTCCACAAGCGGCGGGGATGGGGTTCCACCCGGTTGGCCGAGCGGTCATGATCTTTGTATGACTGCTACACAGTGCACCGATCCGCTCACCATTCGTAACCCGCGCGGGTGCGAGGTGATGAACCTCGAACAGTTACGCCGAGCCGGCATATCCGACCGAAGAACCCGGCGGCTCTGCGGCCCGGGAGGGCCGTGGCGCCGCCTGCACCCCGGTGTCGTCCTGCTCCGCAACACGGCTCCGACGCGGCAGCAGCTGCTGCACGCCGCGATCGTCCGGTACGGGCCCGGGGTGGTGATCACCGGGGCCGACGCCCTGCAGGCCCACGGCGTGAAGTGCCCGGCGGAAACCGACATCCACCTGCTGGTGCCCCACCACTGCCGGGTGGTGGCCTGCGAAGGCGTCCGCCTCGCGCGCACGGCCCGGTTGCCGGACCCGGTGGAGGTCGACGACCTCCCGTTCGCGCCGCCGGCGAGGGCGACGCTGGACCTGGCCCGCTCGGAACCCGACCCGGCCCGCATCCGGCACCTGCTGACGCTGCCGCTGTATTGGGGCCTCTGCAACCGCCAGGAGCTGCTGGCGGAGCTCGAGGCCGGCCCCCAGCGCGGCACGGCGTTGGTCCGCAGGGTGCTGCGCGAGCTCGACGAGGGGCCGATCCAGGCCCACGGCCTGGCCGCCCGCGTCCTCGACCACGTACCGCTGCCGCCGCCGAGCTGGGACCAGACGATCTGCGACCGCCGCGGCCGCCGCATCGGCGAGGCGGATGCTTGGTGGGATGAGCTCGGCCTGGCCTGGCAGTACCGCTGCACCCCGGGCCCCGGAGGCGGCTTCAGCCACCTGGCCCTGGCGGCGACGGGAATCGTCCTGGTCCGCTGCACGGTCCGGCAGTTGCAGAAGGTCCCCCAGGAAGTGGCGCAGGAGCTGGCCAGGGCGTACGGCGACGCGTCCCGGACACCCCGCCCCAAGGTCCGCGCAGTCCCGCAGGCACCGATCGGTGACGCGGCCTGATGCCGCCACCACGCTCAGGAGGTCGAAGTGATCACCAGTACTCGTCCGGCAGCTTGCCTTCGATGTCCCGGACATGCTGCCGGGCGCAGTCCGGGCAGAGCCACCGCAGCGCGCCCCGCTCACGGGTGGACACCCAGGCGAGCGCCGTAGCCGGATCATCATCGGCAGCGCGAGCCCGCCCGCACCGCGTGCACACCACCGGCTCCGGCGCGCTCACCGCAACCGTCCACAGTGGATCGCCTTGGCGCCGAGCAGGTAAAGATCGTCCCGGTGGCCGAGATAGTCCGGGCTCCGCGGATCGGTGAGCGCGGCCACGGCGGCGAGGTCATCGGCATCGAGCCAGTCCCCGGCCGACTCCGCAAGCCACCCGACGCGCTGGACGACGTACGCACGCAGCAGGTCCGAGCCGGGCATCGGGTGATCGATGAGAGCACCGAAGGATTCGACATCCTCGAGCCCGGCTTCGCGAAGAGCCCGCGGCCAGCCGTAGGGCATGCCGACGCTGCCCGCAACCCCGGCCCGCATCCGTTCGAACCAAGCCCCCCGGGCGGCGAGCAACCGCTGCTCCAACCCGGGCCGCCCGACACCCAGCTCCCACGGAAGGCACCGCATCTCGAGCCCACCCTCGGAGACGGCCAGCACCCCACCGGCCCGCAACAAGCCGGCCAGCGTCCGCAGGGCGGCTTGCTGATCACCGACGTGGTGCACCACCCCGGACGCCCAGACAAGATCGGCAGCGGGAACGGCCAGAGCGGGATCGGTGAGGTCCCCGAGCAGGCTGACCACCTCAACGGAGTTCCCGGCCACCTCGGCAACGGCCCGTTCGGCCTCGACAAGCAGCTTGGGAGTGGCATCGAAGAGCACAACGGTCCCACCGGAGCCGAGGGCAAGCTCACGCGCGAAGAGCACGCTCATCCCCCCGGCCCCACACCCGACATCGACAACGGTCGGCCGAGCCACCACGGACCCGACCAGCCGCCGAGCAACGGGCCCAAGCGCCTCGGCATCAAGGGCATCGGCCATGCGCAACTGAGCCAGGCGGTCCGCCCAGTCGATGTCGCCGTGGGAATGTCCGGACATCACCCCATTCAACACCAGCAACCGACTCCCGGAGCCCCACGCGACGAGACCACCGAAAGGAGGCCAAGCCGCACCAGCGCACCCGCCCGCCCGGCACAGCGCGGCGCACCGACACCCACACCGCAGCGACCACGCGCCCCGGCCCGGCCACGCCCTCAGCCCGCCCCGGACCGACAACTGCCCGCACGCGACCACTCCTGCGGGCGTGCCTCCGGCCCAGCCGCGCACCACCGCGGAACCGCGCCACCCGCCGACCCAAACCGCGCCCCGCAATCCGCCCACCGGGCCATACCGCACCGCACCATCCGCCCGCCGGACCGAACCGTGCCACGCCACCCGCCCGCCGGACCAAACCGCGCCACGCCACCCACCGGCCCCACCCAAACCGCGCCACGCCACCCACCGGCCCCACCCAAACCGCGCCACGCCACCCACCCGCCGGACCAAACCGCACCGCGCCGACCGTCGGGCCCCACAGCACCACCCCCCGGGCCGCGCCAGCCACTACCTGGCCAAGCCGTGCGCTCCCACCAGACCGCGCACCAAAGCGCGAAGGCCCCCACCACCCCCGAACAGGGGGCGGCAGGGGCCTGCGCTCAGCTCTGGTCCTGATACCGCTCAGCCCGACGAGCAGCCCACCGGGCCACTCGCGACCATCGCCGGGCGGCGCGGACGCTACCTCGGGCCCGCTGGGCGCGGACCCCCTCCTCCAGGTCCCGTATTCGGGCCCTGGACAGTTCTTCGTAAAGCAACATCTCGCTGATCTCCTCGATCTCGGTCTTCGTCAGCTGCAGCTGCTCGCTGCGGGGGTGGGCTTCGTAATCCCTCGTGGTGACCGGTTCGACGCTCATGCGGCGGCGCTCCGGTGATCGCCGCCGGCCTTGGCCGCGGCGGGCTCGACTGCGTTCTTGCGCGGGCGGCCTCGGGGCCGCTTGCGCGCGATCACCGCGCCGCGCTCGAAGATCTCGCCGCCCCAGACGCCCCAGGGCTCGCGGCGGGCCAGGGCGCCCGCCAGGCAGGCCTCGCGGACCGGGCAGTCCGCGCACTGCGCCTTGGCGCGCTCGAGCTCGGCCGGGGACTCCGCGAACCACAGGTCCGCGTCGCCCGAACGGCAGGGCAGCGCGACGTCGGGGACGTCGATCGGGTCGAGCAGGTCGGCGAATATTGCCTCACCCGAGGTGTAGGCGATGGCCGAAGACATGGGGGTTCCTCCTTGTGTCGTACGGGTTTTCGGTTGAGTGCTGGAGCTGGGCAACGCTGGTTCCTCTTGGGTTGTGCAGCCAAAAACACGAAGGCCGCGGATCCGGGTTTTCCGGTTCCGCGGCCTTCGTGAGCCTCGTGTCCTGACTAGGTCAGGAACTTCGCTCCCGTATCGACAACGGAACACGGAACTGCTTGATGGTCGGCAGATCGGCCTGCGGGTACGCGGCGACAACGCCCTGCGTCCCGAAGACGACGACACCGGTGGCCCAACGACGCGAGACGCGCCGCATGCCACGGATCTCGTGAGCGCTCGCGAACACATCGGTGCCCGGGCGCTGAGCAGCCGCAACTTCCGCGGCGCAGGACAGACGGGTGCCCGGGTTCGTGAGCGTCATGTTGATGGTCATTTCACCGGCACCTCCTTCTGTACTCTGTACACGCGGCCGCCGAGCGGCGCTGTCCGTAGATCCCCAGTCGAGCCCTTCGGGCTCGGTACTGGCAGGTTATTGCTCTCCACCACACCGGTGCAACTCAATTAACGGGAAAATCCTCGAAGTTACGAAGATCGCCCCTGAGCAGCGGGTTCGCCGCGTCGATCATGGTCCGGACGCGGTCAAGAACCCGTCGAGGCCCGGACGACGCCGAGGATCTCCGCGCCGAAGCGCTCGAGCTTCGTCGCGCCGATGCCGGAGATCGACACCAGCGCCGCCTCGTCGGCCGGGCGCTGCTCGGCGATGGCCATCAGCGTCGCGTCCGTGAAGACGACGAACGCCGGCACCTTGAGCTCGCGCGCCCGGTCGGCGCGCCACGACTTCAGCCGCTCCAGCAGGTCCTCATCCACTGTGGACGGGCAGCGCCCGCAGCGGCCCAGCTTGACGTCGAGGGTCTCCAGCAGCGGCCCGCCGCAGACGCGGCAGCGCGTCTTGACCGGCGTCGACGGCTTCTGCTGCTGGGACCGTGCCACCCTGGCCGCCGGGTGGTCCTCCGGGACCAGGCCGTAGAGGAACCGGCTGCGCCGCCGGTTGCGCCGCGCGCCCGGCGTGCGGGCCAGCGCCCAGGACAGCCACAAGTGCTCGCGGGCCCGGGTGACGCCGACGTAGAACAGCCGCCGCTCCTCCTCGATCGCCGCTTCGTCGCCGTCGGCGTGCAGGATCGGCATCGTGCCCTCGGCCAGGCCGACCAGAAACACCGCGTCCCACTCCAGGCCCTTCGCCGCGTGCAGCGACGCCAGCGTCACGCCCTCGACCGTCGGCGGGTGCTGGGCCGCGGCGCGCTGGTCGAGCTCGGCGTTGAACCGGGGCAGGTCGGCGTCCTCGACCGTCGAGGCGAGCTCCTCGGCCAGCTCGACGATCGCCAGCAGCGCGTCCCAGCGTTCCTTCGCCGCGCCACCCGCCGGCGGCGACTCGGTCAGGCCGACCCGCGCGAGCACCGACCGCACCGTCGTGACCAGGTCGGAACTGACGTCGCCGCTCGCCGCCCGCAGCGCGGACATCGCCTGCCGGACCTCCGTCCGGTTGAAGAACCGCTCGCCGCCGCGGACCAGGTACGGGATGCCGGCGTCGGCCAGCGCCGACTCGTAGGCCTCCGACTGGGCGTTGATCCGGTAGAGGACCGCGATCTCGCTCGCCGACACACCGCCGTCGAGCAGCTCGCGCACCCGGCGCGCGACCGCGCCGGCCTCGACCGCCTCGTCGTCGAACTCGGCGAAGCGCGGCTCCGGTCCCGGCGGCCGCTGCCCGATCAGCTTCAGCCGCGAGCCCGCCGGCCGGCCCCGCGCCGCGCCGATCACGCGGTTGGCCAGCGCGACGACCTCGGGCGTCGACCGGTAGTCGCGTTCGAGGCGGACGACGGTGGCGTCCGGGTAGCGCCGCGTGAACTCCAGCAGCGGCCGCGGCGACGCGCCGCCGAAGGAGTAGATGGTCTGGTTGGCGTCGCCGACGACGGTCAGGTCGTCGCGGCCGCCGAGCCACGCGTCGAGCAGGCGCTGCTGCAGCGGCGTGACGTCCTGGTACTCGTCGACGACGAAGCAGCGGTAGCGGTCCCGGAACTCCTCGGCGACGGCGCCGTGCTCCTCGAGCACCGCGGTCGTGTGCAGCAGGAGGTCGTCGAAGTCGAGCACCTGCGCCGCGTTCTTCAGCTCCTCGTAGCTCCGGTAGACCTCGGCGACCTGCGCCGCCGGCGCCGGGATGTCGCGCTGGGCGCGCGCGGTGACGGCCGGGTAGTCGTCCGGGCTGATCAGCGACGCCTTCGCCCACTCGATCTCGCTCGCCAGGTCGCGCAGGACCTCGACCTCGGTGCCGAGCTTGGCCCGGTTCGCGGCCTGGCCGACGTACCGCAGCTTGTTCTCCAGCAGGTCCCACGGCCGGTCCCCGACCACGCGCGGCCAGAAGTACCGGAGCTGGCGGCGGGCGGCGGCGTGGAACGTCAGCGCCTGCGCCGCGTCGACGCCGAGGCCGCGCAGCCGGGTCCGCATCTCCCCCGCGGCGCGCGTCGTGAAGGTGACGGCGAGGACCTGACCGGCGGAAACGTGCCCGGACCGGACGAGGTGGGCGATCCGGTGGGTGATCGTGCGGGTCTTGCCCGTGCCGGCGCCGGCGAGCACGCAGACCGGCCCCCGTGGGGCACTGGCGGCGGCGCGCTGCTCGGGGTCGAGGCCATCGAGCAGACGGTTCAGGCTCCTGGGTGAAAGTACGCCGGTCACGTCCGGCATCCTCGCAGAGGGGGACGGGGAAACGGGGCAGGGGCACGCGGCCGTATCCTGGTCATATGGCGGGTAAGCAGGACAAGGAAGCGGCCAAGCAGGCCAAGAAGGAGAAGCGCGCGGCGAGCAAGGCACGCCGTGGCCAGCTCTTCGAGGCCTTCAAGATGCAGCGCAAGGAAGACCCCTGGCTCATCCCGTGGATGGTCGGGGCGATCGTCGTCGTCGCCGGCGTGGCGTTCGGCATCGGGTTCTTCTTCGGCGCGCAGTGGGTGCTGCTGCCGCTGGGCCTGATCCTCGGCGCCCTGCTCGCCATGATCATCTTCGGCCGGCGCGTCCAGAAGACGGTCTACTCGAAGGCCGACGGCCAGCCCGGCGCCGCGGCGTGGGCGCTGGAGAACCTGCGCGGCCGCTGGAAGGTGACGCCGACCGTGGCGGCGACCACCCAGCTCGACGCGGTGCACCGGGTCCTCGGCGGCCCCGGCGTCGTGCTGGTCGCCGAAGGCGCGCCGCACCGCGTGAAGACGCTGCTCGCCCAGGAGAAGAAGCGCGTCTCCCGCCTGATCGGCGACACGCCGATCTACGACGTGACGATCGGCCACGACGAGGGCCAGCTCCCGCTGAAGAAGCTCCAGGGCTACCTGATGAAGCTGCCCCGCAACCTCAAGCCGGCCCAGGTCGACGCGCTCGAGGCGAAGCTGGCCGCCCTCGGCAACCGCGGCGCGGCCCTGCCGAAGGGCCCGATGCCGGCCGGCGCGAAGATGCGCAACGTCCAGCGGACGATCCGCCGCCGCTGACCCCCGCGTACGAGAAGGCCCCCGCCCGGATCCCGGGTGGGGGCCTTTTCACATGCGCCCGGCCGCCGGTACCGCTCGGGGTCACGGCCCTCAGCGCATCCGGATGACCACGGTGCCGGTCAGCCGGTCGAGCCAGCTGCGGCCGTCGGCGTTGCGGACCGCCGCCGGGATGAGCACGAACGTCAGCGCGGCCCGGACCAGCGCGCGCAGCGGGCCGACCAGCGCGGCGCCGTCGAGCCGGGCGACGCGGATGCCGACGACGGCCATCCCCGGCGTGAAGCCGAAGAAGCCGGCCGAGACGACCGAGATGACCGCCCAGACGCCGCCGGACCAGAGGTTGAACTGCTGCATCGCGGCCGGGTCCTGCAGGCTCGGGTGCAGGAAGATGGCCGTGACCAGGGCCGCCACCACGAGGTCGACGATCAGCCCGAGCAGCCGCGCGCCCCCGCTCGCCGCCGAGCCGACGCCCGATTCCGGCAAACCGAACTTCTCGCCCGGCCACCGCGAGCCGTGTTGATCAGTACCCGGACCACCGTCGCCGGTGCCGGGCAGCCATTCACCGGTCCATCTCGCCACCCGTCCAGGGTATGCCGGTGGCGTGGAGCACATCCGACCTGGTCGGATACCCGATATCGACCACCCGTTAACACCGGCGAAACATACGGGTGACGGTCGGGCAACACCGCACTTTTAGCGTGAGCCGAAGAGAGCACTGCCGTACGAGCTCGAACGAGAAGGAGTCACCGAGGGTGCCCACTACTCCAGACGACATCCAGCGCCTCATCGCCGATGAGGACGTCGAGGTCATCGACGTCCAGTTCTGCGACCTGCCCGGCGTGATGCAGCACTTCACGGTTCCCGCGAAGGCCTTCACCGAAGAGGCCTTCGAAGAGGGTCTCGCGTTCGACGGCTCCTCGGTGCGCGGCTTCCAGTCCATCCACGAGTCCGACATGCTGCTGCTGCCGGACGCGGCCACCGCGCGGATCGACCCGTTCCGCAAGGCGAAGACGCTGGCCCTCAACTTCTTCGTGCACGACCCGTTCACCCGGGAGGCGTACAGCCGCGACCCGCGCAACATCGCGCGCAAGGCCGAGCAGTACATCTCCGAGTACGGCGTCGCCGACAACGTCTACTTCGGTCCCGAAGCCGAGTTCTACATCTTCGACTCGGTCCGCTTCGACTCCGCCGAGCACGCCTCGTTCCACGAGATCGACTCGATCGAGGGCTGGTGGAACACCGGCGCCGACGAGGTCGGCGGCAACCAGGGCTACAAGACGAAGTTCAAGGGCGGCTATTTCCCCGTCCCGCCGGTCGACCACTTCGCCGACCTGCGCGACGACATCGTCCGCAACCTGCAGGGCTCCGGTTTCGAGATCGAGCGCGCGCACCACGAGGTGGGCACCGCCGGCCAGACCGAGATCAACTACAAGTTCAACACGCTGCTGCACGCGGCGGACGACCTGCAGCTGTTCAAGTACATCGTGAAGAACACGGTGTTCGCGGCGGGCAAGACGGCGACGTTCATGCCGAAGCCCCTCGCCGGTGACAACGGCTCGGGCATGCACTGCCACCAGTCGCTGTGGAAGGACGGCCAGCCGCTGTTCCACGACGAGTCGGGCTACGCCGGCCTGTCGGACACCGCGCGCCACTACATCGGCGGCCTGCTCAAGCACGCGCCGAGCCTGCTGGCCTTCACGAACCCGACGGTGAACTCCTACCACCGCCTGGTCCCGGGCTTCGAGGCCCCGGTTTCGCTGGTCTACTCGCAGCGCAACCGCTCGGCGTGCGTCCGCATCCCGATCACGGGCAACAACCCGAAGGCCAAGCGCGCCGAGTTCCGCTGCCCGGACTCGTCAGGCAACCCGTACCTGGCGTTCTCGGCGATGATGATGGCCGGCCTCGACGGCATCCGGAACAAGATCGAGCCCCCGGAGCCGATCGACAAGGACCTCTACGAGCTCCCGCCCGAGGAGGCCAAGGACGTCAAGCTCGTCCCGGGCGACCTCGGCACGGTCCTCGACACCTTGGAAGCGGACCACGACTACCTCCTCGAGGGCGGCGTGTTCACCCCCGACGTGATCGAGACGTGGATCTCGTACAAGCGCGAGAACGAGATCGACCCGCTGCGCCTGCGCCCCCACCCGTACGAGTTCGCCCTGTACTACGACGTGTGATCGGCTAGTACGCCCACGGACACGCCGGTGGCGAGGAGCGAAAAGCCCTCGCCACCGGCGTTTCTCGTCTCACTCCGATGGCGACAGCAGCTTCATGTCCGCGCCCGCCGCTTCGTAGTGGCCGCGCGGGTTCGCCACCAGTTTGCGGCGCTCCAGGTCCATCAACCCCAGCGTGCAGGTGATCTCCGCGGCCAGTGTGCCGTCCGGCTTGAGGATGTTGGAATCCATCCTGAACGTCTTGCCGCTGCCGAACTTGACTTCGCACGTCACGTCGACCTCGTCGCCCGCGCGCAGCTCGCGGCGGAACACCACGTGGGTCTCCAGGAGCACCGAAGCCAGGCCCGGCAGCCCCTTCAGCGCGCCCGCCGCTTCGAGGAGTTCCAAGCGGGATACCTCGCCGTACGAGTGGTACACGGCGTGGTTGAGGTGGCCCAGGGTGTCCAGCTCGTAGTGCCGGACCTTGATCCGGGTCCGGAACGGCTCGCGATCGGTCACCAGGCCACTGTAGGTCAGGCCTCGTAGAACAGGTGCTCCACCACCGCGTGCGCCCGCCTGGTGATGCGGCGGTACGTGTCGAGGAACTCGCCGGGGTCGTCGCCCGCCGAGTGGCCGAGGACGCGGGCCACCGCCGCCAGGTCGCGGCCCGAGCCCGGCACCTGGTCGACCGCCTTGCCGCGCACCAGCATCCCCGCGTTGCGCACGCGGGTCGCCAGCAGCCACGCCTCGGCCAGCGAGTCCGCTTCGGGCTGCTCGGCCAGGCCCGCCTCCGGGAGCACCGCCAGCGCGTCGAGCGTCGACGTCGTCCGCAACCCCTCGACCTCGTGGGCGTGCTGGAGCTGCAGGAGCTGCACCGTCCACTCGACGTCCGCGAGGCCGCCGCGGCCGAGCTTCGTGTGCAACGTCGCGTCGGCGCCGCGTGGCATTCGCTCCGTCTCCACCCGGGCCTTGATGCGGCGGATCTCACGCGCCTTCGTCGCGTCCAGGCCGCCTTCGGGGTAGCGGATCGGGTCGATCATCGCGATGAAACGGTCGCCGAGGTCGTCGTCGCCCGCGATGAACCGGGCGCGCAGCAGCGCCTGTGCCTCCCAGACCTCGCCCCACCTCGCGTAGTACGCGCGGTAGGACTCCAGCGTGCGGACCAGCGGCCCGCTCCGGCCCTCCGGGCGCAGGTCGGCGTCGACCTCCAGCGCGGGGTCCGAACTCGGCGCGCCCAGCATCTTCCGGACGGTCTCCGCGACCGACGAAGCGAACTTCACGGCGTCGGAGTCCGAGACCCCTTCGGACGGCTCGCACACGAAGAGCACGTCGGCGTCGGAGCCGTAGCCGAGTTCGGCGCCGCCGAGCCGGCCCATGCCGATGACGGCGATGCGCGCCGGCGTCCGGCCGAGCTCGGCCTGCCGTTGGCGGAACGCCGAGGCCAGAGCGCCCTGCAGTACCGCGACCCACACCGAAGACAGCGCTTCGCAGACCGCCGGCACATCGAGCAGCCCGAGCAGGTCCGCGCAGGCGACGCGCAGGAGTTCGTGCCGCCGCAGGGAACGCGCGGCGGCGATGGCCGCGTTCAGCCCGGGCTGGCGCCGGACGGCGGCCCGCAGCGACGTCGCCACCTCGGCGGGCGTGCGGCCCAGCAGGCGGGCCGGGTCGCCGAGCAGCTGCAGCACCTCCGGCGCGCGGACCAGCAGGTCCGGCACCAGCCGGGACGTGCCCAGCAGGAAGGCGAGGTTCTCCACGACCGTGCCCTCGTCGCGCAGGACCCGCAGGTACCACGGGGTTTCTTCGAGCGCCTCGGACACCTTCCGGTACGACAGCAGGCCACCGTCGGGGTCCGGGGTGTCGGCGAAGAGGTCGAGCAGCACCGGCAGCAGCGCCTGCTGGATCGCCGCGCGGCGCGAGACGCCCGCGGTCAGGGTCTTGATGTGCTGGAGCGCGCCGTCGGGTGCGGTGTAGCCGAGCGCGGCCAGGCGGCTGGCGGCCTGCTTCGTGGTCAGGCGCAGCGCCTCGGCCGGCACGTTCGCCACCGACTGCAGCAGCGGCCGGTAGAAGATCTTCTCGTGCAGGCGCCGGATGCCCTTGCCGTGCCGCCGGAACTCCGCGAGCAGCGCCTCGCCCTGGGTCTTGCCGCCGCTCGCCTTGATCCCGCTGGAGCGGGCGATGATCCGCAGCTCGTCGGTGTCCGCGGGCGCCGGGAACAGGTGCGTCCGGCGCAGCCGCCGCAGCTGCAGCCGGTGCTCGATCATCCGCAGGAACTCGTACGACGCGCCCAGCTCGGCGGCGTCCTGACGGCCGACGTAGCCGCCTTCGCCGAGCGCCTCGAGCGCGTCCATCGTGGACGGTGAACGCAGGTCCGCGTCGACCCGGCCGTGCACGAGCTGCAGCAGCTGCACCGCGAACTCGACGTCACGCAGGCCGCCGCGGCCCAGCTTCAGCTCGCGGTCGGCGTGCTCGGACGGCACATGCCCCTCGACCCGGCGGCGCATCTGCTGCACCTCGGCGACGAAGTTCTCCCGGTCGGCCGCCGACCACACCAGCGGCGCCACCATCTCGGCGTACTGGCGGCCGAGCTCGGCGTCGCCCGCCACCGGCCGCGCCTTGAGCAGCGCCTGGAACTCCCAGGTTTTGGCCCACTTCTGGTAGTAACCGTGGTGGCCGTCCAGCGTGCGGACGAGCGCGCCGGCCTTGCCCTCGGGGCGCAGCGCCGCGTCGACCTCGAAGCACGCCTTGCCGACGACCCGCATCATCGTGCTCGCCAGCCGCGTCGCGAGGCCGAGGTCGCCTTCGCCGACGAAGATGACGTCGACGTCGCTGACGTAGTTGAGCTCCCGGCCGCCGGTCTTGCCCATCGCGATGACCGCCAGGGTGCCTTCGGCGGACGCGCCGGCTTCGGCCTCGGCGACGACCAGCCCGGCCGCGAGCGCGGCCTCCGCGAGCACGGTCAGCTGCGCCGCGACCTCGGCGTAGCCCGGGTGCTCGAGCCCGGCCTCGACGACGTGCCCGAGATCGGCGGCGGCGATGCCGAGCAGCTGGCCGCGGTAGGCGATCTTGAGGGCCTGCTCGGCTTTGAGCCCGGTGAGCACGGAACCGTCGTCGTCCAGGAGCGCCGTGCGCAGGGCCTCGCGGTAGCAGGCGGAGTCGGTGCACTTGTCGCCGGTGAGCGAGCGCCACTGCTCCGGGTTCGCGGCGAGGAAGTCGGCCAGCGCGCTCGACGTCCCGAGCACGCTGAGGAACCGTCCGCGGAAGGTGCGGTGGCCGCGGAGCTGCGCTTCGAGCTCGGCCCACTCGGCGGCGTCGGCCTCGCGGATCCGGTCCAGGCCGCGCAGCGCGAGGTCCGGGTCGGCGGTGCGGGACAACGCCGCGAGCACGTCGGCGGCCGCCTCGACCGGGCCGGCGTCGGCCCACCAGCCGGCCGCGCGCAACTGACCCTCGGCACGGGAGTCGGTGAAGCCGTACCTCGCCGCCGAAGCGGTCGTTCGCGCGCGGTCTGCCATCACCGACCACCGTAGCCGGGGAACGCGGCTCAGGCGGCGAGCCGGCCCGGCTCGGTCCCGGCGGGCGTCGGCTCGGGCACCTGGAAGCTGTGCGCGGTGACGGGGTGGCGTCGCGAAAGCAGGTAGATGCCGAGGCCGACGCCGGCCCCGGCGACGCCCACGGCGATGGTGCCGGCGTTGCCGAGCGAGGCGATCTTGCCGGAGATCGCGCCGACGATCGCGGCGGCAGGCAGCGTGAACAGCCAGGCGACGACCATCCGGCCGGCCATCCGCCAGCGGACCGGCGCGTCCCGGCGGCCGACGCCGGAGCCGACGATCCCGCCGGAGCAGACGTGCGTCGTCGACAGCGGGAAGCCCAGCCGCGACGAGACCAGGATGACCAGCGCCGAGCTCGTCTGGGCGGCGAAGCCCTGCGGGCCCTCGATGTCGGTGAGGCCCTTGCCCAGGGTGTGGGTGATGCGCCAGCCGCCGAGGTAGGTGCCGAGCGCGAGCGCGCACGCGGCGCTGATGATCACCCAGATGGGCGGCGACGCGCCCGCGGGGAGGCTGCCCGCGGTGACGAGGGTGAGCGTGATGACGCCCATCGTCTTCTGCGCGTCGTTGGTGCCGTGCGCGAGCGAGACCAGGGACGCCGAGACGATCTGGCCGACCTTGAACCCGCGGGTGGCGGGCCGGCCGCGAACCAGGAAGCGGTAGACGAGGTAGGTGGCGGTCATCGCGACGAGCCCGGCGATGACCGGGCTGGCCGCGGCCGGGAGCAGGACCTTCTCGACGATCTTTCCGAAGTGGACCGAGTCGGCCCCCGCGGAGATCCAGGTGGCACCGATCAGGCCGCCGAACAGCGCGTGCGACGAACTCGACGGCAGGCCGACGAACCACGTCACGAGGTTCCAGACGATCGCGCCGATCAGCCCCCCGAAGACGATCGCCGGGCCGATCTTGGTGTCGTCCACCAGGCCGCTGGAGATCGTCTTGGCGACTTCGACGGAGAGGAACGCGCCGACCAGGTTCAGCACCGCCGAGATCGCGACGGCCACGCGGGGCTTGAGCGCCCCGGTGGCGATCGACGTGGCCATCGAGTTCGCGGTGTCGTGGAACCCGTTCGTGAAATCGAAAATGAGGGCCGTGACGACGACGACCACGACCAGCAACGAGGGTTGCACCCCGACCTCCGCACCCTTGTGGGGACTTCTCCCGCAAGGTACCTGACGGGTACGCCTGGCGTTAACAGGACGTTGCTGGTTGTGACCTCTGTCGTTAAGCCAGCGGTAACGTCCGTTGACTCGTCAGCGCGGGCTCGAGTTCTCCGGCGGCCAGCTTGACGAACCGCTGCGCGAACGGGCGCCAGGTCTCCTCGATGTCGGCGTGCACGGTGACCAGCGAGTCGTGCTCGAGCGAGCCGGGCCGGGCGAATTCGGCTTCCTCGGGGCATTCCGCGGCCCAGCTCTCGACGACTTCGGGCGTCGTCTCGATGTGGAACTGGACACCGTAGACACAACGCCCGAGCCGGTAGGCCTGGTGGGCGTAGCGCGGGGAGGACGCGAGCAGCTCGGCGCCGGGCGGGAGCCGGGTGATGGCGTCGGTGTGGAACTGGAGGACGTCCTGCACGAGCGGCAGGTCGGCGAACAGCGGGTCGGTCCACGCCGCGTCCTTCTTGCTGACGAGGTGCGGACCGACCTCCGGCCCGTCCGGGGCGACCTCGACGCGGCCCCCGGTGGCGACGGCCAGCAGCTGCGAGCCGAGGCAGATGCCCAGGGTGGGCAGGTTCTTCGCGGCGGCCTTGGCCAGCAGCCGCCGGACGTCGGCAAGCCACGGGTGCTTGGCGTCGTCCTCGGCGCCCATGCCGCCGCCGAGGCAGACGACGGCCTGGTAGCCGTCGAGCTCGGGCAGGTCTTGCTCCGGCTGCAGGCGGACGTCGAGTTCCGCACCGGCCTCGGTCAGCCAGTCGCCGAGGGGGCCCAGCGGGTCCGACGTGTCCGGCTGGATGATCAGGATTCGGGTCACGTGTCCAGGGTAGGTCAGCAGGCGCAGCGGATGGCCGGGGCTTTGTCGCCTTCGACCGGGTAGCCGGCGGCGATCCAGGCGGTGATGCCGCCGGAGAGCCGTTTCACCTTGAAGCCGAGCTGGGCGAGCTTGAGCGCGCCCTTGGTGGCGGCGTTGCAGACGGAGCTTTCGCAGTAGCAGACGTACACGAGGTCGCGATCGAGGTGCTGCGTGTTTTCCGGTGTCAGGTCCCGATAGGGCAGGTTGATCGCGCCGGGGATGCGGGCGTGGGCGAAGGCTTCGGGCGCCCGGGTCTCGACGACGACGTAGCCGTCGGTGCGGCCGGCTTCGAGGTCCTGGACCAGGTCGTCGGGATCGACCTCGAAGCCGAGCTCGGCCGCGAAGTGCGCGGCGGCGGCCTCGGGTGCGGCGGCGGGGAAGGCGAGTGTGCGCGTCATGGGGTAAATCCTGCTGGGACAGCGGGTTTCCGGACAGGGCAGAATCGGCGTGGAAGCCCGGCCCGGCCGGGGATTTCGCTGTTCTGGCCCTGCGAACCCGGGAGAGTTGCGGTGGACCACCTCGACGACGTCGACTGGCGCCTGCTGGAGCTCCTCCAGGAGGACGGACGGTTGAGTTTTTCTGAGCTGGGGCGCCGGGTGTCGCTGTCCGGCTCGGCGGTGACGGAGCGGGTCCGCCGTCTCGAGGAGCGCGGGGTGATCACGGGCTACGCGGCGAGCGTGGACACGACGAAGCTGGGGCTGCCGATCGAGGCATTGGTCCGGGCGCGGGTGCGGAGCCTGGACACGCCGCGGTTCCGGTCGGCGGTGCTGCCGCTGCCGCAGGTGGTGGCCGCGGATCACGTGACGGGTGAGGAGTGCTGGGTCCTGCGCGTGCTGTGCCGGGACACCGCGGAGCTGGAGGAGCTGCTGGAGAAGGTGCAGCGGTACGGGGAGACGAGCACGTCGCTGGTGTTGTCGTCACCGTTGCGGCGGCGGTCGCCGGCTCGGCCGAGTTGAGCGTGTCCCGGGCATGAGAAAAGGGCCTGGGCCGGGAGACTGTTCGTCTCGACCGTGCCCAGGCCCTCTCCTTCACGTTAAGTTCGGCGGTGTCCTACTCTCCCACAACCCTTCGGTTGCAGTACCATCGGCGCTGTCAGGCTTAGCTTCCGGGTTCGGAATGGGACCGGGCG
>NZ_JBSGJD010000123.1:0-27052 GCF_053605405.1 Amycolatopsis sp. NPDC003861 | reverse complement strand
CGCGGGTTCGAACCCGCGTTACCACTCACGACCGGCGGCGGCAGGGGTGTCGGTGGGGTCTGGTAGAGATCAGGGCGTGAGCAGTTCCGAGCCCGCAGCCCTCTGGGACCTCCCGGAGCAGCCGCCCGCGCCCCGGGCGGCACCCTCGCGCGCCCGGAAGAAGCCGAAGCCGGGGGAGAAGGCGAAGGGGGCCCAGTCGCCCGCGCCCGAGCGGCCGGTCGCGCGGGTCGTCGTCGACATCCCGCTGGCCCACCTGGACCGCACCTTCGACTACCTGGTGCCGGAGAAGCTGCACGAGACCGCCGTGCCGGGCTGCCGCGTCCGCGTCCGGTTCGCCGGGCAGCTCGTCGACGGCTACCTGATCGAACGCGGCGAGACCAGCGACTACGGCAGCAAGCTGGCCTTCCTCGACCGCGTGACGTCGGCCGAGCCGGTGCTGCCGCCGTCGCTGCACGCGGTCTGCCGGGCGGTCGCCGACCGCTACGGCGGCACGCTCTCCGACGTCCTGCGGCTCGCGCTCCCGCCCCGGCACGCCAAGGCCGAGGGCGAGCCGCCGCTGCCGCCCGCGGCCGCGCCCGAGCCGCCGGACACCGCGGCCTGGGCGCGCTACCAGCGCGGCCCGGCCTTCCTGGAGGCCCTGGGGGAGGGGAAGCCCGCGAACGCCGTCTGGCAGGCCCTGCCGGGCGAAGACTGGCCACGCCGGCTCGCCGAGGCCGCCGGCACGGTCGCCGCTCAGGGGCGCGGCGCGGTGCTGGTGGTGCCGGACCACCGGGACCTGACCCGGGTGCACGCGGCCTGCGCGGCCGTCGTGGGCGAGGACGCCGTGGTCGCGCTGATCGCCGGGCTCGGGCCCGCCGAGCGGTACCGGCGCTGGCTGGCCGTGCTGCGCGGCGCGGTGCGGGTGGTCGTCGGCACGCGGGCGGCGATGTTCGCGCCGGTCCACGACCCCGGCCTGTTCGTGGTCTGGGACGACGGCGACGACCTGCACCTCGACCAGCACGCCCCGTACCCGCACGTCCGCGACGTCCTGATGGACCGCGCGCACGCGGCGAAGGCGTCCCTGCTGGTCGGCGGGTTCGCCCGGACGGCGGAGGCCCAGCTGCTCGTCGAGTCCGGCTGGGCCGCTCCGGTGCTGGCGGACCGCACGACACTGCGGTCCGCGGCCCCGCGGGTCACGCCCGTCGGCGAGGACTTCGACGTCGCCCGCGACGAGGCCGCCCGGGTCGCCCGCCTGCCGGCGGTGGCGTTCGAGGCGGCCCGCCAGGCGTTCGCCGCGGACCTCCCGGCGCTGGTCCAGGTCCCGCGGCGCGGGTACGTCCCCGGTCTGGCCTGCGGAAACTGCCGGACACCCGCGCACTGCCGCCGGTGCGCGGGCCCGCTGGCCCTGCCCGGCGGCTCGCTCGACGGGCAGCCGAAACCCCCGGCGTGCCGCTGGTGCGGCGTCCCCGAAACGGCGTTCCGCTGCACGGCGTGCGGCTCGGTCCGGCTGCGCGCGGTGATCGTCGGCGCGAAGCGGACGGCCGAAGAGCTCGGGCGCGCGTTCCCGGGCGTCCCGGTCCGGACGTCGGGGGCGGCGGAGGTCCTGGAGTCGGTGCCGGGCAAACCGGCCCTCGTGGTGTGCACGCCGGGAGCGGAGCCGGTGGCGGAAGGCGGCTACGGCGCAGCCCTGCTGCTGGACGGCTGGGCGCTGCTGGGCCGTCAGGACCTGCGCGCGGGCGAAGAGACCCTGCGCCGCTGGATGGCGGCGGCGGCGCTGGTCCGTCCGGCGGCCTCGGGCGGCCGGGTGATCGTCGGGGCCGAGGCGGGCCTGCCCGTGGTCCAGGCCCTGGTCCGCTGGGACCCGGCCTGGCACGCGGCCCAGGAGCTGGCGGAGCGCCGCGAGCTGGGCTTCCCCCCGGCGATGCGGATGGCGAGCGTGGAGGGCGGCCCGGACGCGGTGGCGGCGCTCCTGGCGGACCTCCCGCTGCCGCCGTCCGGCGAAGTCCTGGGCCCGGTCCCGATCGGCGAGGTGGACGAGGAGGGCAACGCCGAGCGGGAGAGGGCGCTGGTCCGCGTGTCCCGCGCGGAGGGCAAGGCCCTGGCGGCGTCGATCCACGCGGCCGCGGCCCGCCGCGACGCCAAGAAGGCCACGGAACCGATCCGCATCCAGCTGGATCCGCTGGACCTGATCTAGGTCCTCTTGCCTCGATCAAGGTGTATTCGTACACTCAATCCATGGCAGGAGTTCCCGTTGACGAGAGTAGATGGCTCCTGGACGAGGAGGAGATCCACACCCTCGAAGGGGCGGGCAGCGTTCTCCGGCGCGGCGACGGCCACGTCTTCATGCGGGAAGGCGAGGCCAGCGACTTCCTGCTGCTGATCCGGAAGGGGCACGTGAAGGTCACGTCCGGCCAGCCGGCTCGCATCATCGCGTTCCGCGGACCGGGGGAAACAGTCGGGGAACTCGGCGTCATCGACGACGAGCCGCGCTCGGCCACCGTGATCGCCTGGGGTGACGTCGAGGTGCTTCATGTGCCCGCGGCCGAATTGCTGAAGTTCCTCGACCAGCACCGCCGGGCCGAGCGAGCCCTGCACGCGGCGGTGCGCAAGCGGCTCGCGCAGGCGACGCGGAAGATCTCGGATTCCGACCTCGCGATGGAACGGCGGATCGCCAAGGCCCTGACCGAGCTCATCCGCAACGACATCTGCGAGATCGTCGATGGCGTCCCGACCGTCCGGTTGAGCCAGAAGGACCTAGCCTCGCTCAGCGGCTCCTCCCTGGAAGCGACGAAGAAGATCGTTCGCGTCTTCAAGGAAAGCGGCCTGGTCGACACCGGACGGCTCCTGCTTCGCATCACCGATGCCGATGCCCTGCGCCGGATCGCCGGCGGCCACCCCACCTCGTCGTGGTGACCGGCTGTGCTCACCATGCTGGAACACACTTCGAGCTTCTGGGCGCTCGCCGTGGTGGTGCTCGGGACCATCGTGCACCAGGTCGTCCGGCTCCTGATGTTCAAAGCCGCGCTGAGGAACAGCAAACCGGCGGAGCGGCCCGCGATCATCACCGCATTGGTCGGCCTGCTCGGGCGTGGCCCCTTCCGCAAACCGACGCAAAGGAACAGCCGTGCCGACCACTCCTGAGGCGGACCGGCTCTTCCGGAACCGGCTGGTCCGCGAACTCGTGGCGCTGGACCTCGATCCCGATCAGTTCGTCGTCTTCGGCAGCGCGCCCCTGCTGGCGCACGGGCTGCGGACGACCATCCGCGACCTGGACGTGGTGGCCCGGGGCGACGTCTTGACCTGGGCGAAGCGCACCGGCACGCCGGGGGTGGGCGCCTACAGCGGGGACCCCGTCTGGCAGTTCTGCGGCGGTCGGATCCAGTTCTCCGCCGGGTGGATCACGCCCCAGTGGGACGTCGGCGAACTGATGGACGGTGCGGAGGTCATCGGGGGACTTCGCTGGGCGCGCCCGGGTGATGTGCTCCGCTACAAATTGGAGCTGCTGCGCCCCAAGGACCGCGTCGACATCGCGAAGATCCGAGCCTATCTGCGCCGTCCGGCCCGGAATCCGTCGCAGCTGATCGGGCAAGGATCGGGCTGATCGGCGGTATTTTGGGTGGATGGCGAAAGTCCGGCCGATCCCTTTCCCGGAGCGCAACGGCGACGTGCCGTACAACGCTTCCGGGGTGGTGCGGGTGGGTTCCCGGCGGTTCGTCTTCGTCGACAACAAAGACCCCACCGCATTGTTCGAAATGACGTTCGATTCCGCCGTCGGCACGGTCGAACGGATTCACCGGCGGCCCCTGGCCGGGGTGGGCAAGGGAATGCTGCGTGATCCCGAAGGCCTCACCCGGGTCGACGTGCACGGGGAAATCGTGCTCGTCGTCGCTTCTTCGCTGTGCATCGCGGAGAGGGACCGGATCTGCGACGGCCTGGTGCGCGTGCGGTACGTCCCCCACGGCGACCTGCCCGCCGAGCCGATGGCCGGGTTCCGGGACTGGCTGCTCGACCGTGTTCCCGCGCTGGCCGACGCCGGGCGGCGGGCACCGGATGAAGGCGGCCTCAACGTGGAAGGCCTGGCCTGGGACGGAAGCGCGTTGCTGTTCGGCCTGCGGGGCCCGGCGCACCCGGGCCGGGTCACGCTGGTCCGGGTGCCCGTCGACGTCGGCGGGGCGCGGTGGACGACCGCGTCGCTGGGGCAGCCGGAGCTGATCCCCGTGCGGCTGCCCGAGCCGGCCGTGACGCGCGGGATCCGCGACATTTCCGGGGCCGGCGATTTCCTGCTCCTGCTCGGCCGTTCGACCAGCCACGGCGACACACCGTTCCGGCTCGCCACCTGGAACCGGGCCGACGATCACGCCGCGCTGCTCGGGATCACCTTTCACCGCAGCGCGAAACCCGAAGGCGTCACGTCGTTCACGATCGACGGCCGCCGCCGGATCCTGATCGTCGACGACGCCGGCGGCTACGCGGTTCTCTGAGTCAGGAGAAGTACAGTTTCGACGGGCCGGGGTCCTGGTGGACCCGCAGTTTCCCGGCCGCCGTGGGATCCGTGCCGAACGCCGCGCCCAGCCCGGTCCGGACGCTCGTCACCGTGAAAAACCCGCTGGACGTGAACGGATCACCGACCGGGTCGACCGGCGTCACCGAGAACTCCTCGGCGTGGGCGGCGTTGTCCGCCGCGCGCGTGCACAGCAGCTGGTGGCCCTGGCTCGACGTCGTGGTGGTCGCGTGGAGGAACCGGCCGGTCGCCTTGCTCGCGATCGACTGCCCGCCGCCGAGCGGGGCGAAGCACCACAGGTCCGTGTCGTCGACGTTCGCCGGCCGCCACCGGTGGACGACCTCGCCGCCGCCCGGTTCCGCCGCCGTGGCCGGGATGGTCTCGCTGCCGCTGGCGTGCAGGCATTCGTTGGTGACGTCCTCGCGGACGTACGCGCCGTCGGCGCCGGGCAGGCCGCCGCAGAGGTAGCCGGCCGAGGTGGCCAGCCGCAGCTGCTTGCGCACGGCGGTGAGCTGCGCCGGCACGTCCGGCACGCCGAGGCCGGTCAGCAGCGTCGCCATCCCGTCGAGCAGCGGCTGCAGCACCTCCCGGTGGGTCCGGAAGCCGAAGACGGTGTCGCGGTACTCGCGGACCTGGGCGAGGACCTGCGCCCGCCGTCCGGCGTCTTCGCGCACGAGCTTGGCGAGCAGCCCGGCGGTGTCGAGCCGGAAGTGCCGGGCGGGCTGGAGGGTCTGGTCGAGGCCCCACGGGATCAGCTTGAAGTCGATGTCGGCCACGCCCGGCCGGGCGACCGCGTCCACGTCGTTGTACACGTAGGTGTTGTTGGTGTTGCGGGAATAGCCGTCCCAGTGCTTGAGGAAGAATTCCATCGCGTAGATCTTGACGAACTGGTCGAGGTCGAAGACCTCGGCGGCCCCGGCCACCCCGTGCGCGGCGAGGTGGTCGATGGCGAACCGCAGGTCGGCCTTGTCGTCGAACTTCGACAGCGATTCCACGCCGATGAACGGCAGCCGCGCGGCGACGAAGTCGTCCTTGTGCTCCAGTTCGTAGAGGTTGCCGTTCAGGTTGCCGAAGTTGCGCTCGAGGTACCGCGGCATGATCGGCTCGACGTTCACGAAGACACCGGGACCGTTCACCCCGGCGATGCTCTGCCCGATCGGCACGCCGTTCACGCGCACCTGGGCGTAATTGCCGCGCGAATGGGGGAGACCGGCGAGCTCGAACAGTTTGTAGCCGAGCAGCTGCCGGAGATAGGAGAGGTCCTGGACGGAATTGTTGAGCGTCAGGTACCGCGACCCGATCAGCTTCCGGACCGGATCCTTGTTCGCGTCGGAGAACTTCCCGAAGTCGAGGTGCAGGCAGGGTTTGCTGCTGCTGAGCGAGCCGCAGAAGGACTTCTTCTTGATCCCGACGTCGGCGAACGACGTCCGCGCGGGGAACTTCGTCCCGGACACCTCGACCGAGGTCGCCTTCCGCCAGGTGTAACGGCTCCCGCCGGTCCAGTCGAAGTTGCACACCCCGCCGGCGGGCTGCTCGGTGCGCACGGCGTCCCAGTCGCCCGGCGGCATCGTGATATCGATCGACACCACATTGTCGATCGCGTAGAGGGAATCGAGTGCCCGCTGCTCCTGCTCGCCCATCCGGCCAGTGTACGACCGGGTTCCCGCGGCAGAAATGCGAACGGAATTCCGTGATGGATCCGATTTCGGGTGGGTGTATCACCCATTGTGGACGCAGCCGGTGGGAGAGCGCCGGAATGCTGTAACGCTGGGTGGCCGCGGAGAGATACTGCTCTGCGTGGGTGACAGCGGGAATGGCCGGCGGGCCACGGCGAGGCGGCGTGGCTGACCTGCGTGGTGCCCGCGCCCGGGCGGTCCTGATCGGAACCGGGTGCGCGACCGGGAGCCCCGGCGCCGACGGGCTGGACGCGATCCCGGCCGTGCGCACGACGCTCGTCGACCTGGCCGCGGTGCTGGTCGAGCGGTGCGGGATGGCGGCGGGCAACGTCCGGGTCCTGCTCGACCCGGCGCAGCCGTTCGCGTTCGGGGAGGCGCTCGCGGAAGAGACCGCGGCCGCGGAAGACGCGCTGCTGATCTACTTCTGCGGCCACGGGCTGGTTTCGCTGGACGGCGACCTCTATTTGGCCACGGCCGCGACCGACCGACGCGCCGGGTACCTGGCGCACACCGCGGCGCCCTACGCCCAGGTGCGCAACGCGGTGCTGGAAAGCCCGGCGCGCGTGAAGATCGTCGTCCTGGACTGCTGCTACTCCGGGCGTGCGTTCACGACGCTGGGGAACGCGGCGGGCACCGAGGCGACCGGGTTGTCGCGGATCCACGGCGGGTACGTCCTGACGGCGGCCGGGGCGAACGAAGCCGCGCTGGCGCCGGTCGGGGAGCGGCACACCGCGTTCGGCGGGGAGCTGATCCGCCTGCTCACCGAGGGCGATCCGGACGGCCCCCGCGACCTGACGCTGCAGCACGTGCACGCCTACCTCCGCGAAATGCTGCTCGCGCGCGGCTTTCCCCGTCCCCGCCGGCTCGCCACCGAGGTCGCCGACGGGTTCGTGCTCGCACCCAACCCGGCGTACCGGCTCGGTGCGGACCAGGACGGCCGCGAGGACTCCGCCGCCGCGACCGGTGCCACGGACGTCTGCCCCTACCGCGGGCTGGCCGCGTTCGACGTCGGCGACACGGCCTGGTTCTTCGGCCGCACCCGTGAGACCCGCGAAGTGCTCGACCGGATCGGCAAAGCGCAGCCGGGCGATCCGCCGCTGGTCCTGGTCGGGCCGTCGGGCGTGGGCAAGTCGTCGCTGATCCGCGCCGGGGTCGCGGCCGGGCTCGCCGGCGGCGACTTCGGTGGCGTGGAGCGCATCCCGGTGCTGATGACGCCGGGCCCGCGCCCGCTGTCCGCGCTGTACGCGGCGCTGGGCGACCGCGGGACGGCGCCGGTGCTGCTGGTCGTCGACCAGTTCGAGGAGATCTTCACCGAGTGCGCCGACCCGGAGGACCGGGAGAGCTTTGTCGCGGCCCTCACCGGCGGGCTGGGCGACGCCGTGGTGCTGCTGGGGCTGCGGGCCGATTTCTACCGGCACTGCCTGGCGTTCCCGGCCTTGCGGGAAGCGCTGGAGCGCAACCAGGTCCTCCTCGGCCCGCTTTCGGGCGACGAGCTCGGCACGGCGGTCCAGGCACCGGCCGCGGCCGCGGGACTGACCTTGCAGGCCGGGCTGGTGCCGATCGTCCTCCAGGACGTCCAAGCCCAGGCCGAAGCCCTCGCGGCGGACCGCGGCGACGGGCTCGACCTGCAGCAGGGCGAAGTGCTGCCGCTGCTGGCGCACGCCCTGCGCGAGACGTGGGTGCACCGCCGGGGGCGGCTGCTGACGGTCACCGGGTACGCCCGGTCCGGCCGGGTGGCCCGGGCCGTGGAGACCTCGGCCGAGCAGGTGCACGCCGGGCTCGACGAGCCGGGGCGCGCGGTGTTGCGCACGCTGGTGCTGCGGATGGCGGCGGTCGGCGAGGGAACGGCCATCACCCGCCGGCTGGTTCCGCGGGACACCCTGCTCGACGACCTCGGGCCGGGTGCCGAACCGGTGGTGGACGCCCTGGTCGCGGCCGGGCTGGTCGTCGTGGACGGCGACGCGCTCGCGCTCGCGCACAGTGCCGTCCTCCAGGCGTGGCCGCGGCTGCGGGCGTGGCTGGAGGAGGGCCGCCAGTCGCTGCTGGTCCGGCGGAGCCTGGCTGCTGCGGCGGAGCGCTGGCAGCAGGCGGACCGGCGGCCCGGCCTGCTGTACCGGGGCACCCGGCTGGCGCTCGCCGGCGAGCTGGCCGGACCGGACGAGCCGCCGCTGCCGGCGCTGTCGCGGGAATTCCTCGACGCGAGCACGGCCCGCCGCCGCCGGACGCGCCGCCGGCTGGTGGCCGTCGCGACCGCGGCCGTCCTCGTCGCCGGCTCGTCGGTGGCGATCCTCACCCGGGATCTGTGGTCCGGGCCTTGTCCCCGTGGGCTGCAGCCGTCGAACAGCGTGTCGTTCGGCGACGAGTGCGTCGGCGTCACCGACGGCAGCTACGTGTTCCGGCCGGAGCTGGCCGCGGTCGAACGCCGGATCGCCGAGGAGAACCAGCGAGTCGGCGGATCCGGGGTCACCGTGGCGTTCCTCGCCCCGTTCCCGGTGGCCGGCACGGGCGCGCTCACCGTCGACTCGATGCGGCACCAGCTCGAAGGCGCGTACACGGCCCAGGTCGAGGCCAACCGGGCCGAGCCGCGGGTCAAGCTGCTGCTGGCCAACACCGGCGCGTCGGGGGCCGCGTGGGAACCGGTGGTCGGGCAGCTGGCCACGAGCGGTCCGGTGGGGGTGATCGGACTGGGGATCAGCTCGGCGTCGACCCTCGACGCGGTCCGCGCGCTGAGCGCACGCGGCCTGCCCGTGGTCGCCGGGATCGCCACCGCGGACGACTTCGACGCCACCACCCTGCCGGGCGTGGTCCGGGTGCGGCCCGCCAACCGGCAGCTCGTGGCGGTGATGAGCCGCTACGTCGCCACCCAGGCGCAGTGGCGGCCGCGGGTGCTGGTCGCCGACGCGGACCCCGGCAACCTCTACGCGCGGTCGCTGCGGGCGGACCTCGCCGACCAGCTCGGCGGCCGGTCGAGCCCGCTGGAAACGTTCAGCTACCTCTCCGGGAACGCGTCGCCGGCCGGGTTCGCGGTCGTCACCCAGGGGATTTGCGCCACCCGCGCCGAATCCGTGTTCTTCGCCGGGCGCACGGCCGATCTCCCGGCCTTCCTGGCGTCGGTCGCCACCCGGTCGTGCACCGACCCGGTCGAGGTGTACGTCCCGGAATCCGTCGACGAGCACCTCGGCCGCGAACTGCGGGCCGAGCTCGCGGCCGGGAAGGTGTCGGTCACCGCGTTCGTCCCGGCCGGCTGGTCGGCGCTGGCCGGCCCGGACGGCGAGACGTCACCGCGGTACCAGCGGTACCGGGAAGCGTTCGCCGGCACCGGCTCGGACCCGGCCGGCGCCGCCGCCGCGGACGCGATCTCCCTGCACGACGCCCTGCTCACGATGGTGACGGCGTACCGGACCGCGCCGAAGGGCCGGTACTCCGCCGCGACGGCCGCCCGCACCCAGCTGGGCAACCTCCACGGTCCGCTGTCGGTTCCGGGTGCCGAGGAGGACCTCCGCTTCACCGAGCGCGGCCTCCCGGACCGGCAGACGGTCGGGATCATCCGCTACACCGAGGGCAAGCCGGGACGGCGCATCGCCATCGAGCACACCAGCTAGGAGTCCACTGTGGAGCATCGCGGATGAGCGCGGTCGCCGACCTCCGCCGGGCGCGCGACCTCGCGTGCGCGCTCGACGTGCCCCGGTTCCGCGACGACGCGCTCGACGTCGTCCTCACCCGCGCCCTCATCGACGCCGTCGACGTCGCCCTGGCGGCGAGCCGGACCGGCGAGCGCGTCCGGGCCCTCGACCGCCTCGGTGTCGCCGCCCAGGCCCGCGTCCGCGAACTCGCGATCTTCGACGACGACGAAGGCCGGCGGCTCGGGCGGGCGCTCCTCGGCTGCGTCACCAGCGCCCGGAACGCCGCCGTCGCGGGCCCGGCGACCCGGCGCCTGGTGGCGGCGGCCGTGGCCCTGGTCCCGTCGGCGCACCGGCGTCGCTACGCCGAGGAATTCCACGCCGAGCTGGCCGAACTGACCGGCCGGCAGCGGGCGGCGTACGCACTGCGGCTGGTGGCTGGAGCTTGGCGGCTGCGACGTGGCTTGCGCGGCGGGTGAGCCGTCACCGCCGCCGGAGCGCGCGGGCGGCCCCGCCGATGAGCGCGGTCGCCGCCACCGCGGCCGTTCCCAGGCTGCCCGAGGTCAGCGCCACGCTGACGATGATGCCGACCACGGCCAGCGCCAGCACGAGGACGAGCAGGGCGGTCCGGAACGTGCGGGCGCCGTCGTCGATGACGTGGCGCACGAGCGCGGTGTAGGCGTTGTCCGGCCGGCTCGTCACGATCGGCTCCGGTCCGGCCGGGCGCGGCGCAGGGCCCGGCGCAGCGACCACGCGTGCAGCAGCTGCCGGGCCGCGTAGCGGGCTTGGCCGCGGGGGAGGACGGCCGCTTCACCGCGGAACTCCTCCGCGAACCGGGGCCGCTCGGCGAGCGGCAGCACCTGCAGCGCCAGGCCCAGCAGGTTCCGGCAGACCAGGCCCGGCCGCCCGGCCGTCGCGGCGCCGCGCGCCAGCCGCCGGATGACCTTGGCGACCGCGACCCGGGCTTCCCCGACCGGATCGCTCCCCAGCGGCGAGACGTACTGGCGGGCGGCGTCGACCCGGTTGTGCAGTTCCGCCCGGGCGCGCCGGGTCGCCACGACCGCTTCCCGCGCCGCGATGACGGACTCCTCCCGTTCCCGGGTCCGGTCCGCGAGCAGGGCGGCCACGGCCTGGGCGTCCGCGGCCCACGCCAGGTGCACCGCGGTGTCGAAGTCCTCGGAGACGGCCAGGTCGTAGGCCAGGTCGAGCTGGGCGGCCAGCCGGCGGGTGAGTTCGCGCTGCGGGGCGAACGCCAGCGCCCGGTTCTTCGACAGCTCGCGGGCCAGCTTGCACGCTTCGGCCAGCTCGGCGACGTTGTCGTCCTGGCGCTGCACCTGTTCGAGCACGTCCGCGAGGCGCCGCGCCAGGGCCAGGTCTTCGGCGTCCCGGGCGGTCCGGTGGCGGCGTCTCATCGCGCACCGCCGGCCAGCCCCGGGCGCAGCCGCGCGAGCTTGGCCGCCGAGGCTTCGGCACGGGCGAGGGCGATCTGCGCGGACGTCACGCCGTCGCCGCTCAGGCGGTAGAAGCGCCGGCGAGGCCGGCCGGCCTCACGGGGATCGACGTCCTCCCAGCGGCTCTCCAGCCAGCCGAGGCCCTCGAGCCGGGCGAGGATGGGGTGGATGGTGCCGCTCGGCAGCTCGGCGGCGGCGCAGATCTCCAGCCCGTACATCTCCCGCGCCGGGTCGGCGAGCAGCGCGCGCAGCACGAGCTGGGTGGTCAGGGTCATCCGCGGAGCCATGGTCTAGTTCTACTATGGGGCCTAGGTAGAGCACAACCGTCAGTCGGGGACCGCGCTCAGCCCGGCAGCACCGTGCCGGGCAGCGATTCCACCGCGACCCGCGGCGATTCGGTGGACGCAGGCGGCGCAGCGCTGCCGGCACCGCCCGCGGCGGCCGTCGTCAAGGTGAGGACCTGGGCCGCGATCGCCTGGCGGCGGGCCTCGAAATCGGCGTCGGTCAGGGCGTCCGCGGCCGTCGGCTGGCCCAGCACCGGCGTGTGCAGGTGCCCGCCCGCCACCGACGTCAGCCCCAGGCCGAGGCGGACACGGTTGCTGCGGAACATGGATTCGTTCGACAGGTAGTTCCCGCCCCCGCCGGAGGCCGCGATCTCGCCGGCGGCCGGGGCGTCCGAGCGGCACACCGGGGTTCCGGCGCCCGGGTGGGCCAGGTCCGGCCAGACGCAGAACGCCGGGTTGAAGTTCACCGGGTAGGCGCCGGCCGGGGCGGCCAGCATCCGGTCGTACGGCAGGGTCGTCTCGATGAACTGGACGTCCGGCTGCGGCCAGCCCGCGGCCGGCGGCACGCCTCCGGTGACCGGCACGTTGTTGTTGTCCGGGAAGCCACCGCGCCAGGCGCCGGCCCAGCGTTCGATGTCGAACCGGCCCGGACGCCCCTGGCTGATCGTCATGATCACGTCCGGCCGTCGCGCGCGGTCGCGCAACGCCGTGCCGTAGGCCGCTTCGACGATGCCCGCGTCGAAGTAGCCCCACACGACCGGGAAGTTCACCGCCTGCACCACGGCCGGCCCCGACGGCGTGCTGAGGATCCGCCCGTCCAGTTGCAGGGCCGAGGCCCCGGCCGGGTTCGAGATCCGGACGCCGGAGCCGTCGAGCTGGAACGGGTCGAAGCCGCTCACCATGACCCGCCGCGTCTTCCCGAGCGGGAACCGGACGTCGTCGAGGCCGCGCGATCCGCGGTCGAACGCCGCCAGCAGCGACGTCCGCTTCGAGGCCGGCAGCGCGAAGGGCGGCCGCCACTGCCGGATCGCGCTGCTGAGCTGCAGCCGCGCCCAGTACAGCGGCCGGTCGTCGAAGCGGTCGAGGGTGCCGAGGCCGGGGGTGCGGCCCTGGGCGCGGTCGACCGCCGTCCGCCACAGCCGGGCCCCGGCCTGCATGACGACCCGCTCGGCCCGGCGCGGGGTGCGCGCGGCGCAGAGGTCGTGCTGGACGTCGGCGACGAAGGGGTCGAGCCCGGCCAGCCGGACCAGCTCGGGGCCGACCGCGGGGCCGCCGGCCGGCATCGTCGCGGTCAGCCGCTGCTCTTCGACGGTCAGCGGGACGGCGGTGTCGAAGCAGTTCGGTGCCGGTGCGGCCGCGGCGACGCCGGGGAGCACGAACATCGGCAGGGCGGAGAGCAAGGGGAGCAGGGCGGACAGGCGCACGGGTTTCCCTCCACGTTCGCTGAGCGATCTCCTCGGTCCAGTCTTGCGGCCGGGAGGGATTCCGAGAACCGTGCATAAGTCGGATGACGGCTTGAAGCTGCCTTGACCAAGGGGCAGACTCGCCCGCATGCCCGCGCACTGGAGCCGCACCACGCTCGTCCTGGCCGTCGCCGCCGTGCTCACCGCCGGCGTCGCCGCGCCCGCCACCGCCGCCACCCCCACGCCGAAGTCGCCGGTCGCCGTCGGCTTCGGGGGTGCCGTGGCCAGCATCGACGCCGACGCCACCGCGATCGGCACGCAGGTCCTGCGCGACGGCGGGAACGCCGTCGACGCGGCCGTCGCGGTCGCCGCCGCGCTCGGGGTCACCGACCCGTTCTCCGCCGGCGTCGGCGGCGGCGGGTTCTTCGTCTACTACGACGCCAAGACCCGCCGCGTACACACCCTGGACGGCCGCGAAACCGCCCCGAAGACCGCCGACCAGAACCTGTTCGTCGAGAACGGCCAGCCGCTCCCGTTCGCCGACGCCGTCACCAGCGGCCTGAGCGTCGGCGTCCCGGGCACGCCCGCGACCTGGGCCGAGGCGCTGCGCAAGTGGGGGACGCGCTCGCTGGCGAAGTCGCTGAAGCCCGCGGAGAAGCTCGCCCGCGACGGCTTCGTCGTCGACCAGACGTTCCAGACCCAGATCGCGAACAACGCGGCCCGCTTCTCGGCGTTCCCGTCGACGCGCTCGCTGTACCTGCCGGGCGGCGCGCCCCCGGCACCGGGGACGGTCTTCCGGAACCCCGACCTGGCCGCGACGTACGCGCAGCTGGAGCGGTCCGGCGTCAACGCGCTGTACCGCGGTCCGATCGGCGCCGACATCGCCAGGACGGTGCAGAAGCCGCCGGTCGACCCGGCGTCGGCGTTGAACGTCCGGCCCGGGAAGCTGACGACCGGCGACCTGGCCGCGTACGACGTGATCGAGCGCGACCCGACGCACGCGCGTTACGAGGGTCTCGACGTCTACGGCATACCGGCGCCGTCCTCGGGCGGGCTGACGGTCGGCGAGGCGCTCAACATCCTCGAGAACTTCGACCTCGAGCACGCGAGCAAGGCCGACTACCTGCAGTACTTCCTGGAGTCGACCCGCTTCGCCTTCGCCGACCGCAACCGCTGGATCGGCGACCCGGCGTTCATCGACGTCCCGGCGCGCGAGCTGCTGAGCCAGCGCTTCGCCGACAGCCGGGCCTGCCTGATCTCGAAGGACAAGGCGGCGACCAGCCCGGTCGCCCCGGCGGACCCGCGGCACCCGGCACCGTGCGCGACCGGCTTCGCGGCGGCGCCGACGCCGTACGAGGGTGAGAACACGACGCACCTGACGGTGGCGGACAAGTGGGGCAACGTCGTCGCGTACACGCTGACGATCGAGCAGGAGGGTGGCAGCGGCATCGTGGTGCCGGGCCGCGGGTTCCTGCTGAACAACGAGCTGACGGACTTCTCGTTCACGCCGGTGACCCCGGGCGTCCCGGACCCGAACCTCCCGGGCCCGGGCAAGCGCCCGCGCTCCTCGATGGCCCCGACGATCGTCCTCGACCACGGCCGCCCGTTCTTCGCGACGGGCTCGCCGGGCGGAGCATCGATCATCACGACGGTCCTCCAGGTGATCCTCGGCCGCGTGGACCGCGGGCTGTCGTTGGAGCAGGCGATCGCGGCCCCGCGCGCCTCCCAGCGCAACGCGGCGGCGGCCCAGGTGGAGCAGGCCTTCCTGGACCAGCCGGAGACGGCGGAGCTCAAGGCGAGGGGCCAGGGCTTCTCGACGGCCCCGGCGGAGATCGGAGCGGCCACGGGCGTGGAAAGGTTGCGCGACGGCCGCTGGCTGGCGGCGGCCGAGCCGGTACGGCGCGGCCAAGGGGCGGCGCAGGTGGTGTGGCCGGCGCGCTGGTAGGGCGGTGGTCGGTGCCCGCCTCGCGTGGTGCGGGGCGGGCTGGGCCGGGGTCTGCTGCGTAGGCGGCTCCGGCAAAGCCGGAGCTGCGTGGGCGGGTCCGGCAAAGCCGGAGCTGCGTGGGCGGGTCCGGCAAAGCCGGAGCGCTGTTTCAGCTTTCTCACCGGCCCGAACGGCACGCGGACGCCCAAACCGGCACCCCACCCAGGCCTGCCCCGCCACCCCGAACGGCGCGCGGCCCGCAAAACCCGCACCCCACCCAGACCTGCCCCGCCACTCCCAACGACGCGCGGCCCGCAGAACCCGCACCCCACCCAGACCCGCCCCGCCACCCCGATCCGAAGCCAGCACGCGGCCGGTGGTGCCGGGTCAAGGCACGCTTTCCCGCCTTGACGCGGTACCACCGGCCGTAGTGACAATCGAGCTTCGGGGTGGTGGGCACCTGGAGCCGCTCACCGGACGACCCGCCCAAGTCAGCGGCACCTCCGGGCGGAGACCCAGCCGGCAGACCCGTGTCCACGACGCAGCAGCGACCGACCTCGCCAGAGCCCCGCCCTCCCTGGGGGGCCGTGCCCTTGTCCAGCGTATCGATCGCACCCGACGAAAAGCCGGGAAACCCGCCACCCCGCCCCGGTTGTCCCCAGCACCACCCCGATGTGGACAACCCCCGCCTGAGCTGCGGCTCCGCACATCGGGGCACTGGCGCGCCCGGCCGGGAGGCGCCTTCTAGACTCGGCCTCGATGTTCCAGCCACCTGAAACCCTGCTTCCGCCGGGGGTGGGCCGATGAAGCTCGTCTTCGCCGGCACTCCCGATCCGGCGGTCCCCGCCCTGCGTGCCCTGCTCGATTCCGGGCGGCACGAGGTCGTCGCCGTCGTCACGCGGCCCGATGCGCAGGCCGGGCGCGGCCGCCGCGTCGTGCGGTCGCCCGTCGGCGCCCTTGCCGATGAACACGGCATCGAGGTCCTCACGCCCGCGCGCGCCGGTGATCCCGCCTTCCTCGCGCGGCTGGCCGAGCTCGCGCCCGATGCCTGCCCGGTCGTCGCCTACGGGGCGCTGCTGCCGCAGGCCGCCCTCGACATTCCGCGGCTGGGCTGGGTGAACCTGCACTTCTCGCTGCTGCCCGCGTGGCGGGGGGCCGCGCCCGTGCAGGCCGCGATCCGCGCCGGCGACGAGATCACCGGGGCCTCGACCTTCCGGATCGTCAAGGAACTGGACGCCGGCCCGGTCTTCGGCGTCGTCACCGAGGCGATCGGCGCCACCGACACCGCCGGCGCGCTGCTCGGGCGGCTCGCCGAGTCCGGGGCCAAGCTGCTGCTGTCCACCATGGACGGTCTGGCCGACGGCAGCCTCGTCGCGCGCGAGCAGCCCGCCGAGGGCGTCAGCTACGCGCCGAAGGTGACCGTCGAGGACGCGCGGGTGTCCTTCGCCGACCCCGCGTCGGCCGTCGACCGGCAGATCCGGTCGGTCAGCCCGGACCCGGGCGCGTGGGCCGAGTTCCGCGGGGAACGCTTCAAGCTCGGCCCGGTCACGGTGCTCGACGAACCCGGCCCGCCGCCGGGCGAGATCGTGGTCGAGCGCAAACGGGTGCTGGTCGGGACGGCGACGAAGCCGTTGCGGCTCGGCGAAGTCCAGGCACCCGGCAAGAAACGGATGGCGGCCACCGACTGGGCGCGCGGAACACGGATCGACCAGGGAGAGCGCCTCCGGTGAACGACCACAGGGAACGACGCCCGTCACGGCCGCAGCGGGGCCGGCCGGCCCCGCGCAAGGAAGGGCCGCGCCGCCCGCCGGAGGTGGACGCCGCCCGGCAGGCCGCGTTCGACGTCCTCGCGGCCGTCCGGACGAAGGACGCCTACGCCAACCTGGTCCTGCCGGACCTGCTGCGCGAGCGGCGGATCACCGGCCGGGACGCCGCCCTGGCCACCGAACTCGCCTACGGCGCGTCGCGGGCGCAGGGCCTGCTCGACGCCGTCATCGAGGCCTGCGCCGAGCGCCCGCTCAAGCAGACCGACCCGGCGGTGCTCGACGCGTTGCGCCTCGGCGTCTACCAGCTGCTGCGCACCCGCATCCCCGAGCACGCCGCCGTGACGTCCACTGTGGACCTCGTACGCGCGGAAGCCGGTTCGTGGGCCACCGGTTTCGCCAACGCGATCATGCGCAAGGTGTCCGAAAAGGACGAAGCGGCGTGGCTCGACGAGCTGGCGCCGGACGAGGCCGCCGACCCGATCGGGGCCTACGCGCTGCGCACCGCGCACCCGCGCTGGATCGCCCGCTCGTTCGCCGAAGCGCTGGGTGACAAGGGCGCCGGTCTCAAGGCCGCGCTGGAAGCCGACGACGCGCGCCCCGAGGTCCACCTCGTCGCCCGTCCCGGCGAGATCAGCGCGGACGAGCTCGCCGCGATCACCGGCGGCGACCCCGCGCCGTACTCGCCGTACGGCGTGCGCCTGCCGTCCGGCGCCGGCGACCCGGCCGACGCCGAGCCGGTCCGCGAGCGGCTGGCCGCGGTCCAGGACGAGGGCAGCCAGCTCTGCGCGATCGCCGCGACGAAGGTGCCGCTCGAAGGCACCGACGAACGCTGGCTCGACCTGTGCGCGGGTCCCGGCGGCAAGGCGGCGCTGCTCGGCGCGCTGGCCGCGTTGAGCGGCGCAACCGTCGACGCCGTCGAGAAGGCGCCGCACCGCGCGAAGCTCGTCGAGAAGGCCACGAGCGGGTTGCCGGTGAAGGTGCACGTCGCCGACGGACGCGAGAGCGGCCTGGAGCCGGGGTACGACCGGATCCTCGTCGACGCGCCGTGCAGCGGCCTCGGCGCGCTGCGGAGGCGGCCGGAGGCGCGCTGGCGACGTCAGCCGTCCGACGTCGCGGACCTGACGAAGCTGCAGGGCGAGCTGATCACCGCGGCTTACGAGCTGCTGCGGCCGGGAGGCGTGCTGACGTACGTCGTCTGCTCGCCGCACCTGGCGGAGACCGAAGGCGTCTTCGCGGAGACGGCGCGGCGGCTGAAGGCCGAGGTGCAGGACGCGCGCGAGTTCTTTCCCGGCGTCCCGGAGCTCGGCGACGGGCCGTACGTCCAGCTGTGGCCGCACCGCCACGGCACGGACGCGATGTTCTGCGCCGTGCTGCGCAAACCGTGAGGGACCTCGGGCTGGTCGCCGGCTCGTGCGGCGGGCTGGACACCCGGTTCGCCGCCGAGCTGGCCCGCCCCGCCGCCGACCGCGGCTGGCGGCCGGCGATCACGCTGACGCCGACCGCACACCGCTGGCTCGAGGCGACCGGTGCGCTCGCCGACGTCGCCGCCTGCACGGACCTGCCGGTCCGCAGCGTCTCCCGGCTGCCGGGCGAGCCGCGGCCGCACCCGGACCCGTCGGTGTTCCTGTTCGCGCCGGCGTCGGCGAACTCGGTCGCCAAGCTCGCGCTCGGCATCGCGGACAACCAGGCGCTGACGGTGCTGGGTGACGTGCTGGGCGCGCCGGGGATCACGGTGGTGGTGGCGTACCAGATCCAGGACACCCGGGCGCACCACCCGGCGTGGCAACGCCACCTCGACGCCCTGCAGGGCGCCGGGGTGACGCTGCACCGCTTGGACGTCCGGCGGCCGTGGACCGAGGCTCTCGACCTGCTGCCCTGAGCAGGCCGGCACAACCCGCGCGCGGGGGCGCCCCCCGTTTTCGACTCTACCGGCAGGCACCGACAATTCCGGGCCGCGAACGGAGGGTTCCCGCCCGCCGGCCTACGGGCACAACGCCGCTTCGGTGACCGTGAACAGCTGTGCCGAGGCGCCCGGTGCCGGGTTCTGGTTCACCACCACCGTGCTCCGGCGGCCGTGCGGGCCCACGCCGGCCAGGTTGGTGAAGCCCGGTATTCCGCCTTCGTGTCCCCAGAACAGCCCGCACGACAACGGGACGCTGCCCAGACCCAAGCCGTAGCGGGCGTTCGGTACGCCCAGGTCGGCCGGGACCGTCCGCTGCATCTCCGCCAGCTCGGCCGGGCGCAGCAGCCGTCCGCCCAGCAGGGCGCCGTAGAACCGGTCCAGGTCCGCCGGGGTGCTGACCAGCCCGCCCGCCGCTCCCGCGATCGTGGCGTCGAAGTCGCTGAAGTCCACCAGTTTCCCGCCCGCCGGCAGGTAGCCCACCGCGTGCGGCTCCGGCAGCTGCTCGTCGCCCCGGCGGGGCAGGTACGTGTCGCGCAGGCCCAGCGGCCGGGTGATCCGGCGGGCGATCTCGCCGCTCAGGTCACGCCCGGTCACGCGTTCCACGATCATCCCGGCCACGATGTAGTTCGTGTTCGAGTACGACCAGCTCGTCCCCGGCGGGAACAGCGGCGGGTGCTCCAGCGCGATCGCCACCAGCTCGGCCGGCTCGGCTCCGCGGTGCCGCAACGTTTCCGGGTCGCTGCGGTCCAGGTCGTCCGTGTAGTTGTAGAGCCCGCTCGTGTGCTGGAGCAGCTGCCGGACGGTGATCCGCCCGTCGGGCAGCAGCCCCGGCAGGTACCGGGCAACCGGCGCGTCCAGCCGCACCCGGCCTTCGGCGGCCAGTTGCAGCACGACCGTGGCGACGAACGTCTTCGTGACGCTCCCGGCCCGGAAGGAACCGTTGCGCGGGAACGGCTTTCCGGTCGCGAGGTCGCCGGTGCCGCTGCGCACGACCCGGGTCCGGTGACCGTCCTGGACGACGGCCTCGGCCCCCGGCACCTGCGTGGTGATCCGGTCCAGGCCCGCCTGGACCGGATCCGCGGTGGCGGCGAGTGCCGGCGCCGCCGTGGTCGCGGCCAGCAGCGCGGCGAGCGTGCCGGCGGTGACGACCCGCAATGACTTCCGCATGAGAAAACCCCCTGGTGTCTCGGAGTTCCCCACGCTAGGGAACTCCGGCACCAGGGGGCATGGGGCAGACCACCCGGGAGACCCGGGGGCCCGCCCCACCACTCAGCGCAGCTTCAGGGCGCGCTTCAGGGTGCCGAACAGGTCGGTCTGGTTGGTCAGGCCGACGATGTTGGCCGCCTGCGGGCCGAGACCCGCGATGCGCACCTGCGTGCCCGTGTGCGACTGCGAGCCGCCGGTTTCCGCCGTGCCGTAGGCCAGCGTCATGTTCGCGCCCTCGTTGGTGACCAGGGTCGCGGTCAGGCCCGGGGTGGCGGTGGGCTCGACGATCTGGCTGCTGTGGCCGTGGTCGGCGGTCACCAGCACCAGGGTGTCGGGGTGGCTGCGGGCGAACGCCGTGCCCGCCGCGATCGCCGCGTCGAAGTCGACCGTCTCGCCGATCTGGCCGCACGGGTCGGCCGCGTGGTCCTGCTTGTCGATGCTCGCGCCCTCGACCTGCAGGAAGAAGCCCTTGTCGCTGCGGCGGTCGTCGAGCAGCTCGAGCGCCTTGCGGGTCTGGTCGGCCAGCTTCGGCTGGGTGGCCGGCAGCTTCGGGTTCGGGGTGCAGCGGGCCGGCGCGGTGCCGCCGTGCACGGCCGCCGGGCCGGTCCAGTTGACCGGCATGTTGCCGTCGGCGAACAGGCCGAGCACCGGCTTGCCCTTCTTCGCCGCCGCCAGATCCGCCGCGGTGTTGACCACGGTGTAGCCGGCCGCCTTGGCCTGGTCGAGGACGGTCTTGCCCTTGAACTTGCCGGCCGTCACCGGCTGGTTGAAGTACTTCGCGCCGCCGCCCAGCAGGACGTCGGGGCGGGTCTGCACCAGCTGCTCGGAGATCGAGCCGAGGCCGCCGTTCTCCTTGGCGTTCTTCGCGCACTTCGCGGTCGTCTCGACCGGGCCCTTGCAGTCGCGGTTGACGACGTGCGAGCCGAGCACGGCCGGGGTCGCGTCCTGGACCTCGGCGGTGGTGACGTCGCCGGTGCGCAGGCCGTTGCGCTTGGCGATCTCCAGGATCGTCGGGACGTCGTTGCCGTAGGCGTCGACGGAGATGGCGCCGTTGTAGGTCTTGGTGCCGGTGGCCCAGCCGGTGCCGGACGCGGCCGAGTCGGTCACGTAGTTCGGCTTGGCCGGGTTGTTCTGCTCGACCGCGTAGGTCGTGTAGTCACCGGTCAGCGGCAGCTCGTCCATGGCGAGCCGGCCCGCGGCGCCGCGCTCGTAGTTGCGGGCGGCGGTGATCTCCGACTGGCCCATGCCGTCGCCGATGAACAGGATGACGTTGCGGGCGTGGCCGCCCTGGACCGCGGCGCGGACGTCGGCGGTGCGGTCACCGGTGCCGGCCGACGAGCGCGCGTCGGCGGTGCCGGAGCCGTTGGTGGCCAGGGCGACCGGAGCGGCGGCGACCAGCGCGGCGCCGAGCGCGCCCGCGACCAGCCACCGGCGGCGGCCGGCGAACAGCGAAGCCATGTTTCTCCTCGTTGGGGAACTTCGGGAGGTAAGCGCCCGGATTTCGGACACGGGTCATTAGTCCTCCCGCATGTGTGCCGTGGAGGGACTGAAGGTGACCGGAGGGTGGCCGCTGGCCGAACTCATGACTTCCCGCGGGTGACCGGGAGCACGTCGGTTAATGACCGCCGAGGTGCCCCGGCCGGACGACGCCCGATTCGTACGCTATGACCACTGCCTGGCTGCGGTTCCCGGCGCCGAGCTTGGCGAAGATGTTGCCCACGTGGGTCTTCACCGTCTCCAGGCTGATCACCAGCGCCGCCGCGATGTCCTGATTGGACAGTCCGGTGGCGATGAGCCGCAGGACCTCGGCTTCACGGCGGGTGAGCGTCTTCGCCGCCCGCGCGTGGACGCCGCCCGGGGGCCGTCCGCTCACCAGCCGCCGGATCGCCTCGGGGAACAGCAGGGACTCGCCGGCGGCGACCGTCCGGACGGCGTGCGCGATCTCCTCCTTGCGCGCCCGCTTCAGCAGGAACCCGCTCGCGCCGGCCAGCAGCGCCTCGTGCACGTAGTCGTCGTTGTCGAACGTCGTGACGACCAGGATCTTCGGGGGCTCGGCGAGCGCCGCCAGCACCTGCCGGGTGGCCTCGATGCCGTCCGTCCCGGGCATCCGGACGTCCATCAGGACGACGTCCGGCCCGGTCCGCCGCACCGCGGCCAGGACCTCGCCGCCGTCGGCCGCCTCGCCGACCACCGGCAGGCCCTGCTGCTCCAGCAGCGCCCGCAGCCCGGTCCGGACCAGCGGCTCGTCGTCGGCGAGCAGCACCGTGGGCGTCACGCGGCCGCCCGCAGCGGGATGGACGCGCGCAGCCGCCACTGCTGCCCGTCCGGGCCGGCGTCGAGCTCGCCGCGCAGGGCTTCGACGCGCTCGGCGAGCCCGGCCAGCCCGCGGCGCCCGGTCCGCGGCCCGTCACCGGGCAGCGCGTTGACGACCGCGATGCCGAGGCGGTCCGGCCCGGCCTCGACGCGGACGTCGACCGCGCCGGGACCGGCGTGGCGCAGCGCGTTGGTCAGGCCCTCCTGGACGATCCGGTAGCCCTCGCGCGACACCGTGGCGGGCAGCGCGGCGACCGGCCCGGAGACGGCCAGGCGCACGTCGAGCCCGGCTTCGCGGGCGCGCACGGCGAGGACGTCGACTTCGGCCAGCGTGCGCGTCGGCGCCTTCGCGGCCGGCTCCTCGCGCAGCAGGCCGAGGACGTGGTCGAGGTCCTCGAGAGCGCTTCGGGACGCTTCTTCGATCGTGCCGAGTGCGCGCCGGACCTGGGCCGGGTCCGCTTCGACCAGATCGGCCGCGGCGGCCGCCTGGATGGTCGACGTCGTCAGCGTGTGCCCGATCGAGTCGTGCAGTTCGCGGGCCAGGCGGTTGCGCTGCGCCAGGACCGCGGCCCGGCGTTCGGCCAGCGACGTCCGCTCGGCCGCGGACGGGCCGAGGAGCGCCGCCGCGCCGGTCCGGAAGCCGCGGGTGGCGCCCGCGGACAGCACCAGCGCCGCGAAGAGCAGCACGACCGCGAACGGGACCGTCCACCCGCCGAGCGGGACCTCGTCCCAGAACAGGCTGATGGTGTCCTGGCCGCCGGCCAGCCAGACCGCGGGCACGAGCAGGCCCAGGCTCAGGAAGGCGAGCACGGTGAGCAGGATGCCGCTCAGCGCCGTGTGCAGGGCCAGCCACAGGCCCGAACGCAGCCGCGAACCGGCGCCGGGGCGCCCGTCCGGGGCCGGGATGGCCGTGCCGAGCAGGGTGTTCGCCAGGCCGACGCCGAGCCGCCGGACCGGTCCCAGCAGGCCCAGCAGCCCCATCAGCACCGCCAGGGCGAGCAAGGCGAGCAGGGCCCGCACGCGGGAATCGGCCTCGACGGACACCGCCGCGGCGAAGGCGAAGGGGGAAATCGGCAGGGTGAGGACGGCACACGCGACGGCGTACGGCAGGCTGCGGTAGCTGCCGATCCGCACCAGGGACGCCAGGAATCCGGACATGCGGTCGAGGTTAGGGCGCACCGGTGCCCGGTGACCTCCCTCTCCGGAGCCAGATCCTGGTCACCACCACGCTTTCGGGGGTCCAGGTGGCGGAGCCCCCGGCCCGAGGCGAAGCCTCGGATGTCACCGGTTAGCGGGCGTTAGCGCGGTCCTCCTACACTCGGGACGTGGCAGACCGACCTTTGATCGCACCCAGCATCCTCGCGGCGGACTTCGCCCGGCTCGGCGAGGAGATCGCCGCCGTCGCGGCCGGCGGGGAGACCCGCGCCGACTGGGTCCACGTCGACGTCATGGACGCGCACTTCGTGCCCAACCTGACCCTCGGCCTGCCCGTGGCGAAGGCCCTGATCGACAGCACCGACCTGCCGATCGACTGCCACCTGATGATCGACGACCCGGACCGCTGGGCGGTCGGGTACGCCGAGGCCGGCGCCTACAACGTCACCGTGCACGCCGAGGCCGCGCAGGACCCGGTCGCGCTGGCGAAGAACCTGCGGGCCGCGGGCGCGAAGGCGGGCCTGTCGCTCAAGCCCGGCACCGCGCTCGAGCCGTGGCTCGACGCGCTCAAGCACTACGACACGCTGCTGGTCATGTCCGTCGAGCCGGGCTTCGGCGGGCAGTCGTTCATCGCCGACGTGCTGGAGAAGGTCCGCACCGCGCGCCGGCTGGTCGACACCGGGCACCTGAAGCTGATCGTCGAGATCGACGGCGGCATCAACGCCGACACCATCGAGCAGGCCGCCGAGGCCGGGGTCGACTGCTTCGTCGCCGGATCCGCCGTCTACGGCGCCGGCGACCCGGGCAAGGCGGTCGCCGCGCTGCGCGAACAGGCGGCCCGCGTCCGGGCCGGCTGACCCCGCAGCGGCACCGGAGAAGCCACCGGACCGCGGCGGGTGTTGGATGGAAGGACCGGCTCTCAAGGAGGCAGCGCACGTGTTCACCGGCATAGTCGAGGAGATCGGCGAAGTCACCGCGGTCGAGCAGCTGACGAACGCCGCCCGGCTGCGCGTCCGTGGCCCGCTGGTCACCAGCGACGCCGGGCACGGCGACTCGATCGCGGTGAGCGGTGTCTGCCTGACCGTCGTCGAGGTGGCGGGCGGCGAGTTCACCGTCGACGTCGTCAACGAGACGCTGGAGCGGTCGAGCCTGGCCAAGGTCGCGGTCGGTGACCGGGTCAACCTGGAACGCGCCACCCCGGCCGGCGGCCGGCTCGGCGGGCACATCATGCAGGGCCACGTCGACGGCACCGGCGTGTTCCTCGGCCGCGATGAGAACGGCGTCACGACGTTCGCACTGCCGGCGCACCTGGCCCGGTACGTGGTGGAGAAGGGCTCGATCGCGGTCGACGGGATCTCCCTGACCGTGGCCGCGGTGACCGCCGACCAGTTCAAGGTGGCGCTGATCCCGACCACCCTGGAGGTGACCACGCTCGGCGGCCGGGAGGCCGGCGACCTGGTCAACCTCGAGGTCGACGTGGTCGCGAAGTACGTGGAAAAGCTGGCCGAGGCGCACATCCGCGACCAGGTGCAGAATCAGCACGGAGGAGCGTCATGAGTGAGACGGCAGAGCCGGCGGCGGGCTGGACCCCGTGCGGCACCGGAGCGGTGTTCGACGCCGACGCCATCGAGCGCGCGATCGCGGACATCGCGGCCGGCCGCCCGGTCGTCGTGGTCGACGACGAGGACCGCGAGAACGAGGGTGACCTCATCTTCGCCGCCGAGAAGGCGACGCCGGAACTGCTGGCCTTCATGGTCCGCTACACCTCGGGGTACGTCTGCGTGGCGCTGACCGAGTCCGAAGCGGACCGGCTGGACCTGCCGCCGATGTACCACACGAACCAGGACGCGCGCGGCACCGCGTACAGCGTCACGGTCGACGCCGCCGAAGGCATCACCACCGGCATCTCCGCCGCCGACCGCGCGCACACGATCCGGCTGCTGGCCGACCCGGCGTCCACGGCGAAGGACTTCCGCCGCCCCGGGCACGTCGTGCCGCTGCGCGCCAAGGAAGGCGGCGTGCTGCGCCGGCCCGGCCACACCGAGGCGTCGGTCGACCTGGCCCGGATGGCCGGCCTTGCCCCGGCCGGCGTGCTCTGCGAAATCGTGTCGCAGAAGGACGAAGGCGACATGGCGCGCCGCGACGAGCTCGAGGTGTTCGCCGCCGACCACGACCTGGCGATCATCACCATCGCCGACCTGATCGCCTACCGCCGCCGCACCGAGAAGCAGGTCGAGCGGGTCGCCGAGGCCCGCATCCCCCTCGCCGCGGGCACGTTCCGCGCGGTCGGCTACGACTCGCTGCTCGACGGCATCGAGCACGTCGCGTTCGTCTACGGCGAGATCGGCGACGGCCAGGACATCCTGGTCCGCGTCCACTCCGAGTGCCTCACCGGCGACGTCTTCGGCTCGCTGCGCTGCGACTGCGGCCCGCAGCTGGAGGCGGCCCTGGAAGCGGTGGCCACCGAAGGCCGCGGCGTCGTGCTCTACATCCGCGGCCACGAAGGCCGCGGCATCGGCCTGCTGCACAAGCTGCAGGCCTACCAGCTGCAGGACGACGGCGCGGACACCGTCGACGCCAACCTCGCGCTCGGCGTCCCGGCCGACGCCCGCGACTACGGCACCGGCGCGCAGATCCTCTGCGATCTCGGCGTCCGCACCATGCGGCTGCTGTCGAACAACCCGGCCAAGCGGATCGGCCTGGAGGGCTACGGCCTGCGCGTCACCGGCCGCGTGCCGCTGCCGATCTCGCCGAACCCGGAAAACCTGCGCTACCTGCGGACCAAGCGCGACCGGATGGGGCACGACCTGGCCCAGCTGGAGCACTACGACCAGGTCGGCGCGGGTACCGAGCACCCCGACGGAGGAGCACTGTGAGCGGCGAAGGCCGTCCGGACGTCAAGCTGGACCTCTCCGACTGCAAGTCGCTGAAGCTCGGCATCGTCGCCACCCGCTGGAACGCGGACATCACCGACGTCCTGCTGGAGCGCGCCCTGGTCGCCGCGAAGGAAGCGGAGCTGGAGGAGGAGCCGACGGTCGTCCACGTCGCAGGCGCGGTCGAGCTGCCGGTGGTGGCCCAGGCGCTGGCCCGCAACCACGACGCCGTGGTCGCGCTCGGCGTGGTCATCCGCGGCGGCACCCCGCACTTCGAGTACGTGTGCGACGCGGTGACCGCGGGCCTGACCCGGGTCGCGCTCGACGAGAGCACCCCGGTCGGCAACGGCGTCCTGACGTGCGACACGCACGAGCAGGCCGTCGACCGGTCGGGCCGCCCGGGCTCGAAGGAGGACAAGGGCTACGAGGCGACGGTGGCGGCCCTGGACTCCGCGCACGTGCTGCGGAGCCTGCGCCAGCCGTGGACCGAGCGGGGTTTCCAGTGAGCGTCGCGACTTCGCTGGTGATCCGCCCCCGCCGGGCGACGATCATGTGCAGCGTGCTGGCGGTGGCGCTGCTGGCGGTGTTCATCGTGGTGGCGATCCTGCTGCGCAACGGCGACACCGGGGTGCGCTTCCAGCGCTCCGACCAGGCGGCGATGGTGGGCATCGGCATCCTGCTGGCGTGCGGGGTGATGCTGTTCGCGATCGCGCGCGTGCGGGCGGACGCGGAGGGCATCGAGGTGCGGAACGTGCTGATCACCCGCCGGTTCGCGTGGAGTGACGTGCTGTCGGTGAGCTTCCCGGACGGCGCGTCGTGGGCCCGGCTGGAGCTCCCGGACGACGAGTACCACGCGGTGATGGCGGTGCAGGCAGTGGATCGGGACCGGGCGGTGGAGGCGGTGCGCGCGCTGCGCAAGCTGCACCGCGCGGCCACCGGCGGCTGACGCGCGGCTTCTCATGCGCCCCAATGTGGCGTTCGGTGCGTCCAACGCACCG
>NZ_JBSGJD010000122.1:0-27066 GCF_053605405.1 Amycolatopsis sp. NPDC003861 | reverse complement strand
GGTCCCGACGAGAACGCCGCCGTCCGCATCATCATCTCGCTCGTCGCGGCGCACCGGGCCCGGGGTCACCCTGGAACTCAGGCCTTGATTTCGGCCGGGGTGTCGGAAATGACGGTGCCCCGCCGCTTCGACACCACGATCGCCGCCACGATCACGGCGACCGCGACGAGCGAGATGATGATGCGGACGGCGGCGTTCTCGTCGGGACCGATCGAGAACTGCACGACGGCGGGCGCGATCAGCACGGAGACCAGGTTCATCACCTTGATCAGCGGGTTGATCGCCGGGCCGGCGGTGTCCTTGAACGGGTCACCGACGGTGTCACCGATGATGGTGGCCTCGTGCGACGACGAGCCCTTGCCACCGTGGTTGCCGTCCTCGACCAGCTTCTTCGCGTTGTCCCACGCGCCACCGGAGTTGGCGAGGAAGATCGCCATCAGGGTGCCGCAGGCGATCGCGCCGGCCAGGTAGCCGGCGAGCGCGCCGGTGCCCAGACCGAAGCCGACCGCGATCGGGGCGAAGACCGCCAGCAGACCCGGCGTCGTCAGCTCGCGCAGCGAGTCGCGCGTGACGATGTCGACGACCTTGCCGTACTCGGGACGGGTGGTGCCCTCCATGATCCCCGGGATGTCGCGGAACTGGCGGCGCACCTCGAAGACGACCGCGCCGGCGGCCCGGGACACCGCGTTGACCGCGAGACCGGAGAAGAGGAACACCACGGCCGCACCGATGATCACGCCGACCAGCGTGTTCGGGCTGACGATCTCGTTGACGAACGACTTCGCCGCGTCGAGCCCGGTGACCACGCCGGTGCCCATGCCCGACAGCGTCTTCGTGATCGCGTCCGAGTAGGACCCGAACAGCGCCGTCGCCGCGAGGACCGCCGTGGCGATCGCGATGCCCTTGGTGATCGCCTTGGTGGTGTTGCCGACCGCGTCGAGCTCGGTGAGGATCTGCGCGGCCTTTTCGTCGACGTCACCGGACATCTCGGCGATGCCCTGCGCGTTGTCCGAAACCGGGCCGAAGGTGTCCATCGCGACGATGACGCCGACGGTGGTCAGCAGGCCGGTGCCGGCCAGCGCCACGGCGAACAGCGCGATGCCGCCGCCCAGCAGGTAGGCGCCGAACACGGCGGCGCCGATCACGAGGGCGGTGTACACAGCGGACTCGAAGCCGACCGAGATGCCGGACAGGATGACCGTCGCCGGGCCGGTTTCCGAGGTGCGGCCGACGTCCTTGACCGGCTTGTACTCGGTGCCGGTGTAGTAGCCGGTCAGCTTCAGGATGACCGCGGCGAGCACGATGCCGATGATCACCGCAATGGTCGCGATGACCGCCGGGTTGCCGGTGCCCTCGAAGCCCGGGCCGAAGTCGGAGAAGCTGCTCGGCAGGTACACGAACGCCGCGATCGCCGACAGCACCGCGGAAATCACCGCGGAGATGTAGAAGGAGCGGTTGATCGTGACCAGGCCGCCTTCGCCCGCGCGCGCCTTGGTGATGTAGACACCGATGACGGCGGTGATCACGCCGATGGCCGGCACGATCAGCGGGAAGATCAGGCCGTGCACGCCGAAGGCGGTGCTGCCCAGGATCAGCGCGGCGACCAGCATGACGGCGTAGGACTCGAAGAGGTCCGCGGCCATGCCGGCGCAGTCACCGACGTTGTCGCCCACGTTGTCCGCGATGGTCGCGGCGTTGCGGGGGTCGTCCTCCGGGATGCCCTGCTCGACCTTGCCGACCAGGTCCGCGCCGACGTCGGCGGCCTTGGTGAAGATGCCGCCGCCGACACGCATGAACATCGCGATCAGGGCGGCGCCGAAGCCGAAGCCCTCGAGCACCTTGGGCGCCTGGCCGGTGTAGACCAGCACGACGACCGCGGCACCGAAGAGGCCGAGGCCGACGGTGATCATGCCGACCACGCCGCCGGTGCGGAACGCGACGCGCATCGCCTTCTCGCGGCCGCCTTCCTCACGCGACGCGGCCGCGACGCGCAGGTTGGCCTGCGTCGCCAGCCACATGCCGAGGTAGCCGATCGCGAACGAGAAACCCGCACCGACCAGGAAGAAGATCGAACGGCCGATCTTCTCGTTCCAGTCGTCGGCGGGAAGGATGAAGAGCAGGAGGAACACGATCACGCCGAAGATGGCGAGGGTGTTCCGCTGCCGCTTGAGGTACGCGGCCGCGCCTTCCTGCACCGCCTTGGCGATGTCCTGCATCTTGGCGGTGCCCTGGCCTGCGGCCAGCACCTCCTTGAGCAGGACGTAGCCGATGACGAGTGCGGCAAGCGCGACCACGGCGACTACACCGACAATCGTGTAGCCACCTCCGGAGAGCGCGAGATTTCCGCCGCCCTCCGCGAGGAACTGCCGTGACATTCGTCCTCCATGAGACGTCGCCGTGCGCCAGCGTCGACGGCAAGCCGAGGGTTCGACACGGCCGGCGCTGGCATGGACCCTGTACCGAGCGACACGCTAGCCGGGCAGCAATGCACGTCTCACATGACGCTCACCACAGAGGGTGTGGATTGCGGGAGTGTATTGGTATCGCAACCAGCGTCTTCACGCCGTCCCGGTGACGGTACATTCCGTTACCTTGTGAGCCTCCTCACTTGATCGATCACCCTTTCGCCGATCCGTTGGCGCAGCTGGGGATGCCAGAACTGTCGTACCCCTGTGCCAAGCTCGGCGGGTGGACGAATCACGTGGGCAGCGGCTGCTGAGGCGGGTGACCGCCGGCATCCCGTCGCGCGAGCACCCGGTCACGCACGTCGCGGACCTGCCGGGTCGCGCCGCGCGCTACGCAGAGTGGCCGTCGTGGACGGATCCGGCGGTCGTCGCTGCGCTGCGTGACTGCGGCGTCTCGGCGCCCTGGGCGCACCAGGCGGAGGCGGCGGCGCACGCGTACGAGGGCCGGCACGTCGTGATTTCGACCGGAACGGCGTCGGGGAAGTCGCTCGCCTACCAGCTGCCGGTGCTGTCCCGGCTGGCCGCGGGCGAGAAGGCGAACGCGCTGTACCTGTCGCCGACGAAGGCGCTGGGCGCGGACCAGCTGCGTTCGGTGTCCTCTTTGGACGTGCCGGGGGTGCGGGCAGCGTCGTTCGACGGGGACACGCCGATGGCCGAGCGCGACTGGGTGCGCGCGCACGCGAACTGGGTGTTCACCAACCCGGACATGCTGCACCGCGGCATCCTCTCGGCGCACGGCCGGTGGGCCACGTTCTTCCGGCGGCTCAGCTGCGTGGTCGTCGACGAGTGCCACAGCTATCGCGGCGTCTTCGGCTCGCACGTCGCCCTGCTGCTTCGCCGGCTTCGGCGGGTGGCAGAGCACTACGGCGCTTCGCCGGTCTTCGTGCTCGCTTCGGCGACGACGGCTTCGCCGGCTTCGTTCGCCTCGCGGCTGACGGGCGTGTCTTGTGTCGCCGTGACGGAGGACGCTTCGCCGCGCGGCGCCCGCACGGTCGCGTTGTGGGAGCCGCCGCTGCTGGAGGAGCTGACCGGGGAGAACGGGGCGCCGGTCCGGCGTTCGGCCGGGGCGGAGACGTCGCGGATCCTCGCCGACCTGGTGCTGGAAGGCGCGCGGTCGCTGGCGTTCATCCGGTCGCGGCGGGGTGCGGAGCTGGCGGCGCTGGGTGCGCGCCGCATTCTGTCCGAAGTGGACCCGGTGTTGTCGGAAACCGTTGCGGCGTACCGGTCTGGTTACCTGCCGGAAGAACGTCGCGCGTTGGAGGCGGCACTGTTGTCGGGTCGGCTGCTGGGCGTCGCGACGACGAACGCCCTGGAGCTCGGCGTCGACATCGCGGGCCTGGACGCGGTGGTGCTGGCCGGCTACCCGGGCACGTTGGCGTCGTTCTGGCAGCAGGCCGGCCGGGCGGGTCGCTCCGGTGATTCGGCGCTGGTGGTGTTCGTCGCGCGGGACGACCCGCTCGACACCTACTTAGTGCACCACCCGGACGCGCTGCTTTCGCGGCCGGTGGAGACGGCGGTGCTCGACCCCGCGAACCCGTACGTGCTGGCGCCGCAGCTCGCGTGCGCCGTCGCCGAACTGCCGTTGACGCTGCCCGAGCTGGAGGTCTTCGGCGGCGCGGCGGCCCAGGAGGTGCTGGCCGAGCTGGCGGAGCAGAAGCTGGTGCGGCGCCGGTCGAGCGGCTGGTACTGGACTTCGCGGGACCGGCCGCACGCCGAGGTCGGCATCCGCGGCACCGGCGGGGAGCAGATCGCGGTGGTCGAGTCGGACTCGGGCCGGATGCTCGGGACGGTCGACCCGGGGTCGGCCTGCTTCGCCGTGCACCCCGGCGCGGTGTACCTGCACCAGGGGTCGTCGTACGTCGTCGACGAGCTGGACCTGGACCAGGGGCTGGCACTGGTCCACGCGGAGAACCCGGACTGGACGACGACGCCGCGCGAGATCGTGGACATCTCGGTGCTGGGCACCCAGGAAAAGCAGGACTTCGGCGGGGTGAGCGTCTGCCTCGGCGAGGTGGCCGTGACGTCGCAGGTGGTCGGGTACCTGCGACGACGGCCGTCCGGGGAGGTCTTAGACCACACGCCGCTCGATCTGCCGGAGCAGAGCCTGCGGACCCGCGCGGTCTGGTACACGGTGTCGTCTTCGCTGCTCGGTTCCGGCGACTCGGCTGGTTCGGCTGATTCTGCTGGTTCGGATGGCGAGGTGGGGACCGGGGGCCATCGGGTGGGGACCGAATCTGCGGGGCCGGTGGGGACCGGGGAGGAGACCCAGGCGAACGGTCGGGGGCCCGTTCGCGAGGGTGGCAGGACACCGGGGGGTGCCGGATTGGTTCCGGCACGGGTCCCCGGTGCCCTGCATGCCGCCGAGCACGCGGCGATCGGCCTGCTACCGCTGTTCGCTACGTGCGACCGGTGGGACATCGGCGGGGTGAGTACCGCGTGGCACGAAGACACCGGGGAGGCGACGGTGTTCGTGCATGACGGGCATCCCGGGGGTGCGGGATTTGCCGAACGCGGTTATGCCGCGATTGTCCCGTGGCTGGCCGCAACGCGGGAGGCGATCGTCTCCTGCGAGTGCCCGACGGGATGCCCGTCCTGCGTTCAGTCGCCGAAGTGCGGGAACGGCAACGAACCGCTGGACAAGGCGGGGGCAGTGGCTGTGCTGGGCACCGTGCTCGGGGCGTTGCGTCAACACGGTGCCTAGAACGGCCACTTGGTGGTCCATGGAGTTGTGTCCTGCTCCGCCTCGGCCGGGCTGGGACCGGCCGGCGGCGGTGGTCCGGTTGTCAGGCCGCGGTGGTCTGGACCAGCTGCGGGGCTTCGGCGCCGGCCAGCGCACGGACGAGCACGTCGTGCACTTCGGCGGCGTCCGGCAGCTGCCAGCCGCAGACCTCGGGCTTGACGCGCCAGTGCACGACACCGTGCTGGAACGGCGACGGCGGCAGCGGGATGTAGCTGTCCTTGCCGTGCCACTGGATCCCGGCGCGCGACGCCAGCTCAGCCGGCACGTGGTCGGCGACGGTGGTGAGGAAGAGCCAGCGGCCGTTCGGCAGCGCGATGATCGGCGCGGGGTGGCCGATGGCGCGGAGGAGGCGGCAGGCGCGCTTGCCGATCTCGTCGTCGACCTCGATGGCGTCGAGCACGGTGCCGGTGGCGACGAGCAGGCTGTGGGTGCGGTCGGAGAACCAGGTGGCGACCTCGTGGGCGTGGGTGCCGATCTGCTCACGCCAGGCGTCGATGGCCGGAACCGGACGGCGCCAGGTGAGGTCGTCGCCACCGGTGAGCGGGGCGGGGTCGACACCCGGGAGCACCGGCCAGCCGCGCCAAGCGAGGCCGATCGCCTCCGCCCGCAGTTCGATGCGGAAGGCACCGCGCCAGCTGTCCGGCCAATTCGCGTCCAACATCAGTGTTTCCTGCCTTCAAGTTCCGGTTCTCCGCGACCCCGTGGTGTCGCACATCTCACTTAACGGCAAGTTGCACATTGCCCGGAACCCCCGCGCGACAACCGGTGGTTACGAGGCGATGAACGCCCAGTGATCCGTACGGCCCGACCGAACCCCCAGGCCCGGATGGTCGGCGAACGGCGACCGCAAATGGACCGTTCGTCGCGGCAAACCCCGGGATCCGCGGGGTTCCGGCCGCTCGTCCGGCGCGGTGGAGACGCTGCTTCGGCCCAGATGAGCAGCCGATTCGACCGCTCGCCGTGCACCAACGACCGCTGCCCGTGACAATCAGCCGCTCATCGCCCGCCCGCCCGGATCAGCCGGTCACCGCCCCATACCGACCGGTCGGCGTCCGCCGGACGGCTCCGGTTGGCTGGGGTTGCGCTGTCGCCGAGGTGCGACGGGACTGAGGGGTGGGTGCCTCGGTGAGCGGGCTCACGGGTCTCGCGGGTGTCCCGGACGGGCGACGGGCATCACCCGTGCGCGACAGCTGTCGCGGGCGCACGACGGGTCTCGCCGATGGGCGACGGGTAGCGCCGAGCGCGGCAGGTGTCGCAGATGCGCGACGGGGTGTCGCGGATGCGCGACGGATGTCGCGGACGGGCGAAGGGTGCCGCACGTGCGCAACGGCGGGCTGCGTGCGGCTGCTCCCCCTGGGTGGCGGATGGAGCGTGCCGCCGAGGCCTCGCGTCCCGCGCCGCCGAGGCCCCGCGTCGGTTCCGCCTCGCGCGAGGCGGACGGCATGCCCGCTGGCTCGTCGGGTTCAGCCGTTGGGCGGGCGGCTGGGCTCTGCCGCCGAGGCTGCGCGGCGGTTCGTCCGCGCGCGAGGCTGGGCGCTTGCCGCTCGGGTCAGCTGTGAGGTGGGCGGATGGGCGTGCTGCCGAGGTTGTCCCCCGAGATTGCCGGGGCTGGGGGTGCTGGTTCGGCCGCTGGGCCTGCGCGAGCGTGGGCGGAAGGTCTCGGCAGGCCCGCGATGGCCGGGGTGCTTGCCTCGACCTCGACCAGTGCGTCGAGCTGTTGCCAGCGGCAGGTCCGGAGCGTCACTCGCATGCGGTCGGCCACCCATCTTGCTCGTTCGCATGCGCGGACCGGGCCTTCGCTCGCGTGGGAGGCCGCCGCCAGGGCGCCCAGGTCGGCCGCTGACTCCGCTCGGTGGCGTGCCGTCACCGTCGCCCCCAGCCACATCGCCAGCGTTGCCACGACCGTCAGGGCCGCCACCGCCATGGCCGTCCAGATGGTGGCCGCTCCTCTGTCGGGGGCCTGACTGTCAGCCATTCGTCACCTCCGTGCCCGGCTCGGCCACCGCGTAGGCCGTTGCGTCGAGGTGGATGTCCGGGAGGAAGCCGGCCGCCGGGTGGGCCGTCACCTTGGCCGTTATCTCTTCGCCGATCTGCTCGAACGCCAAGTCCGCGCCCGGTGGGCCGATCCGGTGGACCGCGGCCGTTGCCTCCTGCGGCTGGCCTCTGGCCAGCAGGCGCGCTGCCTCGCGGGCCGCGTCCGTGCAGCGCAGCTGGCTTGTCAGCACCGCCAGGGCCGCGACCAGCAGGACCGTCACCACCGTCAGGCCGGCCAAGCCGAGTGCTGCCTCCACCGTCACCGAGCCTTCGTCCTTGTGCCTCATGACGGCACCGCCAAGGCCTTCATGACCAGGTTCGTCAGCCACGAGACGACCGAGTCCCCGGTGAGCAAGGAATAGAGGACGGCGGCGAAGGCCGCGACGGCGACCGTGACGATGGCGTACTCGACCGTCGTGGAACCGTCGTCCGAGCGGAAGCGGCGGCGGAACGCGCGCATGGGGATTCCCTTCATAGGGGTTCGTGGTCAGAACAGCGGGCCGAGCCGTCCCGCGAGGCCGAGGACGACCGGCAGCACGCCCAGGCAGAAGAAGGCCGGCAGGAAACACAGACCGACCGGCAGGGCCAGCGCCACCCCGGCCTTCTCGGCGCGCTCCTCGGCTTCGGTGGCCAGCTCGTCGCGGAACCGTCCGGCGAGGTCGCCGGCCGCCGTGGCGAAGGCCGCGCCCGACCGGGACGTCCGGATCGCCGTGGCCGCCAGCTCGCCGAGGCCCGGGACGGCCCGCACCGGCGCCCACGCCTCGTCCGGCCGGGAGCCGAGGGCGAGCAGGCCGGCCGTCGAGCTCAGCGCCGCCCTCGCGGCCGCGGGCGCCGCGCCGGCCACGGCCTCCAGTGCCGAAGGCACCGGCAGCCCGGCGCGCAGGCAGGCGGCGAGGAGGTCGAGCGTTCCCGCCAGCCGCAGCTTGGCGGCGATGTCGACGGCCGGTGATCGTGGCCGCCGGGTGCGGCGGATCGCCCACCACCCGGTGGCCGTCACGATCGTGCCTGCCACCACTCCGGCGACCCCGCCGACCAGCACCGCTGTCGAGACTCCGCCCACTGTCGCCGCGATGGGCGGTAGCGCGCGGTGGCTCTTGCGGGCGGGCTTCGGGCCGTCGGTCAGGCGGGCGAAGCGCCGCGCAATGGTTTCGTCCGGCCAGCTCAGGAGGGCCCCGGCGAAGAAGAGGAGCGCGATCGCGGTCATCGGATTCGCACCCGTCCGGTCAGGGCCCGGCACCAGGCCGTACCCGCCCAGAGCAGGAGGCACCCGGCGACCAGCAGCACCTGGCCCGGCGTGCTGCCGGTCAGCACGGGCAGCGGCGCCGCGCCCATGGCCTCCCCCAGCAGCACGCACAGGACCGGCAGCCCGGTGAGCACCGCCGCGCTCGCGCGGGGCCCGGCGAGTTTGGCGCGCATCCGGCGGGCGAACGCCACGCCTGCCTCGGCGTCGCGGCGGGCCGCGTCGAGGACGTCGGCCATCGGGAGGCCGTGGCGTTTGCCCAGCTTCCAGGCCGCGGCCACGTGCGGCAGCGCTGGTGCGTGCAACTCGGTGTCGAGCCGGGCCGCCGTCGCCAGGGCGCGGAGGTCTCCCGCCAGCGCCGGGACCACGTCCGCGGCGGCTTCTGCCGCCGTGACCGGGTGGGCGCCGGCACGGAGCTCGGCCACCATCGTCCGCAACGCGGTCGCGGTGTGCGTCGCCATCGCCAGGTCCGCGGTGGCCCGGCGGTGGGCTCGCCACTCCTGGCTCCACGCCAGCGTCAGCACGCCGGCGGCGATCGCGCCGCCCGCTCCGGCCAGCAAGCCGGCGAGGGCAGCCGGCAGCAGCCAGCGGACGGCGCGCCACCCGTGGAGCTTCCGGATGGTGGCTGCCGGCTCGATCATGACCTGGAACCGGTTCGGCGCCGCGGGCCAGCAGGCGAGGGCCGCTCCCACGCACAGCGGGAGCCACGGGGTGATCATCGCCGCCTCCTTCGGTTGCGCGGGAAAGCGTGCAGCAGCAAGGAAATCCGCACCAGCAGGAGACTCAGCACGCGATCGCCCCCGACGTCGGGAAGAGGTGCCGATCGACCGTCCACCGGCCCGCGCGCCACACCGGGACGACCCGCGCCCGGCCGTGTTCGGCGCGGAGGACACCGACCTCGGCGAGGCGACGGCGGCCACCCGGTTCGCGCCGCATGTGCAGCACCACGCGGATCGCGGCGACGAGCTGGCTGTGCACGGCATCGCGGCCGAGGCCACCGAGCGCCGCCAGCGCCTCGATGCGGGCGGGCACCTCCGCCGGGGAGTTGGCGTGGATGGTGCAGGCGCCGCCGTCGTGGCCGGTGTTGAGCGCGGTGAGCAGGGCGCCGACTTCGGCGCCGCGGACCTCGCCGACCACGAGCCGGTCGGGGCGCATGCGCAGCGCCTGGCGTACGAGCTCGGGCAGGCCGACCGCGCCCGCACCCTCCACATTGGGCGGACGGGCGACGAGGCTGACGAACTGCGGGTGCGCGGGCTGCAGCTCGCCGGCGTCCTCGACGCAGACGATGCGTTCGCCCGGTTCGACGGCGCCGAGCAGTGCGGCCAGGAGGGTGGTTTTGCCCGCGCCCGTGCCGCCGGTGACTAGGAACGCCGCGCGCCTCGAGACGACGTTGCGGAGCAGTTTGGCGCCGGCGTCGTCGAACGCGCCGAGTTCGCCGAGGGTGGTGAGGTCGTGCGTCGCCGGGCGCAGGACGCGGAGGGACAGGCAGGTGCCGCCGGCCGCGATCGGCGGGAGGACGGCGTGCACGCGGATGCGGCCGTGGGGGCCGGTGCCGGGGAGCCAGCCGTCGACGTAGGGCTGTGCGTCGTCGAGGCGGCGTCCGGCCGCGAGGGCGAGGCGCTGAGCCAAGCGGCGGACGGATTCTTCGCCTTTGAAGCGGATGTCGGTGCGGGTGAGGCCTTGTGGGCCGTCGGTCCAGACCTCGGCCGGGCCGGTGACGAGCACGTCGGTGGTCGCCGGGTCGTCGAGGAGCGGGGCGAGCGGGCCGGCGCCGACGAACTCGTCGCGGGCCTGGCGGGCCGCGTCGAGCACGGCGTCGTGGCCGAGGGCGCCGCCCGCTTCGGCGCGGACGGCGGTCGCGACGGCGACCGGATCGGCTCGGCGGCGGTCGCCCGCGAGGCGGTTGCGGACTCGGTCCACGAAGTCGGTAGTCATGGGATTGCCCGTCTTAGTCGGTTCGTGGGTTGCGGGGTGGCCGGTGGGTGGTCGCGTGCTGCGGTGACGCGGGTGCCGGGCGGTGGGTCGACGCGCAGGGTGAGGCGCGGTGGTGTGGAAGGGCGGCGGATCGCCGAGTGGTCGCCGCGCGATGCGGTGACGCGAGTGCCGGGCCGAGGGTCAGCGCGCGGAGCAGCGCACGGTGGTGCCGCAGGGCGGCCGCCACCCGATGCGGTGACATGGGTACCGGGCGGTGGGTCGACGCGCGGAGCGGGGCGCGGTGGTGCCGCAGGGTGGCTGCCGCGCGATGCGGTGGCGCGGGTGTCTGGCGGCAGGCGTGAGGGAGCCGGAAGCTCCGGCTTGGGCTGCAGCAGTGCCGAGAAGGCTTCCGCGCTTGCTGGGGCTCGGGTCAGGAGGCTGATGATCGTTGGCAGCAACAGCTCCGACACCCTCGTTGGGGCGGTTGTGGGGCGGAGGCCGGCCGCGGTGGGGGTCATCGGGCGGCCGCCTGGGCTTCTCGGCGGGCTGTCTGGAGGATTTGTGCTGCCGTTGTCGCCAGTGGGCCTCTCGGTTTCGTCGGGAACTCTGCGCGCTCCACTGCTCCCCACAGGTTGCGCTCCGGGGGCATTGAGGCCATCAGGGGTGGGCCGATCAAGGTTTCCGTGTTCACGGACGGGTCCTTCGAGTGTCCACATGCCACGATGCCGATGCGGGCCGTCAGTTTCGACAGGCGGCCCAGGACCTTCTTCGCCGCCAGGCAGGCTCGGAATTCCATCGGCACCATCAGCAGGACCAGGTCGGCTCTCAGCGCCACCTCCTCGGCCGCCTCGTCGAGGCTGCGTGGGAGGTCGCACACCACCGTCCGGCCCGCGCGGCGGCCTGCGGTCAGGATCGCCGACAACGACTCGACGTCCGGGCCCTTGCCTTCGGGGCCGGACGCGAGCACCGGGAGGCTGCTGCCTCGGTGGCTTCGCTGGGGTAGGGCCGCCGCCAGTGAGGAGACCGAGGCGCGGCCGCTCAGCTGGACGTCCGGCCAGCGTGTTCCGGGCGTCTTTTCCAAGCCGAGCAACACATCCAGGCCGCCGCTGAGCGGGTCGCAGTCCAGCAGCAACGCGCCTCCCGGGTCACGGGCGGCCGTGAGGGCCAGGGTTGCCGCGAACACCGACGCGCCCGCGCCGCCTCGGCCGCCGACCACGCCGAGGACCAGTCCGGGTTGCTCCGCCGGTGTCTCGACGACGTCGGCGAACGCGCCGGCCAGCGCGGTTTCCTCTTCGGGCAACGAGATCACCCGCTCCACGCCGCCGCGGAACGCGTGCTCCCACGTCTCCGGGCCCGGGCTGCCCTTGCAGACCAGCAGGACCCCGCCGCGCGGGGGCAGGGCCGGTGGGTGCCGCACGGCTTCTTCGTCCAGGACCACCAGCGGCGCTCGGGCCCAGCGCCCGCTCGCCGCTGTCAGGTCCGGTGCGCTGTCGAGCTCGCAGCCCGCGACCGCGGCCACCCGCAGTATTTCGTCGAGCACGGTTTCGTCCGCGGCGATCACCAGCGGTCGTTCCCCCGTCATGCGTTCCTCCCCCGTCGTCGGTGCGGGCCGTGGGTGGCCCGGGTTCCACCGTCGCGGGCGGGGGTGGGGCGGCACAACGGGTCGGGCGGGCGGCTGTGGACAACTGGGGTGTTGTGGACAACTGCCGCCCGTGCGCCCCGTTCGAACCGGTTCCGTGGGCGGGGCGTGGCAGGATCGACGCAGCCTGCGGTGGAAATGGGCACGGATATCCGCACGCGAAGATTCCGTGCGCTTCGCGATCCATGATTCACAAGGAGCTGGGAAATGCCGAAGGTAAGCGGAAGGCAAAACGGTCTCGGCGCAGAATGCGGAATCCCAGCCGGGAAAGGCAATCGGGAGGTAAGAGGGCGGCCCCCGCCAGGGGGGAGGGACGGGGGCCGCCGTGGGTTCAGCCCCGGGGGGTCGGACTGAACCGGCCCGGTTGGACACCGGGCTCCCTCACTGTAACTCCGCCCGGCGCCGGTTCGCGCATCGGATGAGGCACACAGTTCGATAACGGCACAGCGCGCCCGAAGTGCCTGCCTGTCATGGATTTTCCGCCCGGCGCGACGCGCGCGTGGTGGATCAACGGGACGCCCCGCGATCAAGCTCCTATCCTGGGCGGGTGGCCGAACCGAGCAGCGCGCCGTCGCGCATCCGGAAGCCGGGCCCGGAGCACGCGGTGGCCGCGTTCTTCGACCTGGACAAGACGATCATCGCTTCTTCGAGCGCGCTGGCGTTCAGCAAGCCCCTCCTCAAAGAAGGGTTGATCAACCGTCGCGCGGCGTTGCGAAGCGCATACGCGCAGCTCGTCTTCTCCCTCGCGGGCGCCGACGAGAACAAAACCGAGCGGCTGCGCGCCGAAGTTTCCGCGCTGTGCGCCGGCTGGGACGTCGCCCAGGTTTCGGCGATCGTGCGCGAGACGCTGCACGACGTCGTCGACCCGCTCGTGTACGCGGAGGCGGCGGAGCTGATCGCGCGTCACCGCGAAGACGGGCACGACGTGATCGTGCTGTCGGCGACCGGCGAAGAGGTCGTCGCGCCGGTGGCGGAGATGCTCGGCGCGACCCGGAGCGTGGCCACGCGGATGCAGATCGTCGACGGCCGCTACTCCGGCGAAGTCGACTTCTACTGCTACGGCGCCAACAAGGCCGTCGCCGCGAAGCAGCTCGCCGCTACGTACGGCTACGACCTCGCCGAGTGCTTCGCCTACACCGACTCGAGCACCGACATCCCGCTGCTCGAGGTCGTCGGGCACCCGCACGCGGTCAACCCGGACAAGCTCCTGCGGCGCGAGGCCCTCGATCGCGGCTGGCCGATCCTGGCCTTCGACCGGCCGATGTCGCTGCGCACCAGGATCCCGACGCGATCGGCCGGAATGGTGGCCCTCGGCGTCGGCGCGGTGGCCGCCGGAGCGACCTGGTACGGCCTCAGCCGTCGCCGTCGGTCGCGCTAGCCGGACACCCGCCACCCACACGGCCGTACGGCCTCCACTTTGCTTGGCCCAGCCCCGAATTGTCCGTCGCGGAGGGTGCCCATGTCACCCGATCCAGCCTCTGTACCGGTGCACCCGTCCGCGCACTTGAAGTGACCGGGCTCACGGCGTAGAAAGTAGGTGCGGACGTTCGGTCGGCCAGGGAACAGGTAGAAGAGAAGCCTGTTCCACCCCGGCAAACCTCCGTGCGCGGACTCCGGGTACCCACGCGCAGCGCGCCGCGGGAGGCTCGTCGTCTAGGGACTGCGTAGTGGGACGCCACACGCCGAGTCCATGTAGGTACGACCAGAGTTGCACGCTTGGTCGCCCGAGAAGTTCGCGCTTTGCAGGCGGCGCCCGTGGCTTCGGCTACGGGCGCCGCCTCGTCTATTTGGGGGGTCAAGCGGCGCGGAGACGTGCGGCCCGGGGCATCACGCGTGATTGGGGGATCGACACGCGGGGTTGGGGACGGGACTCCCGTGATTGGGGCCGGATCTCGCGTGACTGGGGCCGGGACTCGTGTGACTGGGGGCGGGACTCGGGGGTGCAGGTTGCGGAGGGGGACTTTCCTACCGATCCGGGTACGACTGGCGCGTTCGCGCGGTCGGCCGATGGACATCGCCGGATTCGGTGAGTAGCTTCCCGATACTGGCGCCTCCGAGTGGACTTCTCACGTCCGACGGCGCCCGCTACTTTCTGGGAGGCTGAGTCGTGACGTCCCGAAATCGGAGGTTCCATGCGCTCGCCCTGCCCGTCGTGGGGGTGCTCGCCTTCACCGGTGTGGGTGTTGCGACCGCGGCGAGTGCGCCGAGCGTGAGCATGGACGTGCGGGCCGAGGCCGCGGCGACGCAGGCCCTGCGCGGGCTGACGCTCGAGCAGAAGGTCGGGCAGCTGTTCGTCACCTGGGTGAACGGCAAGACCGCCGACGAGGTCAACCCGAAGAACCAGGCCGACTTCGGCGTCGACACCGCCGCGCAGGTCGTCGCGAAGTACCACCTCGGCGGGGTCATCTACTTCAACAACGACTCGCGCGACAACTTCGACGACCCCGTGCAGGTCGCGAAGCTGTCCAACGGGCTCCAGAAGGCCGCCGTCACGAGCGGGGCGCACATCCCGCTGCAGATCGCCGCCGACCAGGAAGGCGGCACCGTCACGCGGATGGGTGCACCGGCCACCGAGTTCCCGAACGCCATGGCCATCTCCGCCGGGCGGGACACGAAGCGCGCGACGCAGGCCGCCACCATCCTCGGCCGGGAACTGCGGGCCGTCGGCATCAACCAGGACTTCGCGCCCGATTCGGACGTCAACTCCAACCCCGTCAACCCGGTCATCGGCGTCCGGTCCTTCTCCGGGCAGCCCGGCCTGGCCAGCGACTTCGTCACGGCCGAGGTCAAGGGCTTCGAGAAGTCCGTCGCGGCGACGGCCAAGCACTTCCCCGGGCACGGCGCCGCGCCGACCGACAGCCACACCGGGCTGCCGCGGATCGACAGCACCGAGGCGCAGTGGCGGGCCACCGACGTGCCGCCGTTCAAGGCCGCCATCAAGGCCGGCATCGACTCGATCATGACCGCGCACATCCAGTTCCCCAGCCTCGACCCGTCGCTCGAACCCGCGACGCTGTCGAAGCCGATCGTCACCGGGAAGCTGCGCGGCGAACTCGGCTACGACGGCGTCGTCATCACCGACTCGCTCGAGATGCAGGGCGTGCGCGAGATGCACAGCGACGCCGAGATCCCCGTCCTCGCCTTGAAGGCCGGCGTCGACCAGCTGCTCATGCCGGTGCACCTCGACGTCGCCATCAACGCGGTCCTCGCCGCGGTGAAGTCCGGTGACATCCCGATGCGGCGGATCGACCAGAGCGTGCTGCGCGTGCTGAAGCTCAAGTTCAAGAGCGGCATCCTGTTCTCGCCGTTCGTCGACCCGAACCGGGTGATGAAGACCGTCGGCACACCGTCGAACCTCGCGACCGCCCAGGACATCGCCGACCGCGGCATCACGGCCGTCGCGAACGACGCCGGCATCCTGCCCCTGAAGCAGAAGCCCGCGACCGCGCTCGTCACCGGCTGGGGCGTCTCTACGACGACGACCCTCGCGCAGAAGCTGACCGCCCACGGCACAGCCGCGACGGCCTACCAGACCGGCCAGACGCCGACGGACGCCCAGGTCGCGCAGGCCGTCGCCAAGGCGCAGACCGCCGACCTCGTCGTCGTGCTGACGAACAACATCGCCACCTACCCCCTGCAGACCAAGCTGCTCGACGCCCTCCAGGCCACCGGGAAGCCGGTCGTCGCGGTCGCCGCGCAGATCCCGTACGACGCCGGCTACCCGAGCGCGGTGAAGACGTGGCTGGCCACCTACGGCTACATCGGGCCGACCCTGGAGGCGCTGGCCAAGGTCGTCCTCGGTGAGACGAAACCGGTCGGGAAGCTGCCGGTCGACATCCCGGCGGGCGCCGACGTGCAGACCGTGAAGTACCCCTTCGGCCACGGGCTGACCTGGTGAACCTCAACCGGCGGCACTTCCTCGGCGCGAGCGCGCTCGCCGTCCCCGTGCTGGCGGGCGGCTCGGCCGTCGCCGGAGCCCAACCCGAAGCGGCGGAGACGGCCGGCCGGGTCCTCACCGGCGCGGAGCAGCTGGCCACGCAGGGCTGGCGCTCCCTCAAGGGCCGCAAGCTGGGCGTGCTGTCGAACCCGACCGGCGTCCTACTGGACGGCGACCACATCGTCGACTCGATGGTCGCCGCCGGCGTGAAACCGGTGGCGGCCTTCGGCCCGGAACACGGCTTCCGCGGCAGCGCGCAGGCAGGCGGCTCCGAAGGCGACTACACCGACCCTCGCACCGGCGTCCCGGTCTACGACGCGTACGGCGTCGACGCGACGAAGCTCGCTTCGCTGTTCACCAAGGCGGGCGTCGACACGGTCGTCTTCGACATCGCCGACGTCGGCGCGCGCTTCTACACCTACATCTGGTCGCTCTACACGGCGATGGTGGCCGCGGCGCAGGTCAAAGCCGCCTTCGTCGTGCTCGACCGGCCGAACCCGCTCGGCGGCCGCGCGGCCGGGCCGGTGCTCGACCCGAAGTTCGCCTCGGGGATCGGGCGGCAGCCGATCGCGCAGCAGCACGGCATGACCGTCGGCGAGCTCGCCCGCTTCTTCGCCGGGGAGTTCCTGCCGGGCGCAGAGCTCAAGCTCGACGTCGTCCAGGTCCGCGGCTGGCAGCGCGACACGCTCTTCGACCGGACCGGGCTGAACTGGGTGCTGCCGAGCCCGAACATGCCGACGCCGGACACCGCGCTCGTCTACCCGGGCACCGGGATGTTCGAGGGCACCGTGTTCTCCGAGGGCCGCGGCACGACCCGGCCGTTCGAGATCATCGGCGCGCCCGGGCTCGACTGGCGCTGGCGCGAGAAACTCGAAGACGAGCAGCTGCCCGGAGCGAAGTTCCGCGAGACCTACTTCGTCCCGACGTTCAGCAAGTTCGTCAACCAGACGTGCGGCGGCGTGCAGTTGTCCGTCAGCGACCCACGTGCCTTCGACGCGATCCGGACCGCGGTCGCCATGCTCGTCACGGCGAAGGCCCTGCACCCGGACGTGTTCGCCTGGCGGCCCGACAACTACATCGACAAGCTGTCCGGCTCCGACCGGCTCCGGACCATGATCGACGCCGGCGCGGGGGTCGACGAGGTCACCGGCGCCTGGCGGGCCGAGCTGGCCGGGTTCGACCGGAGACGCCGCCACTACCTGCTGTACCGCTGAGGGGGAGACTCGTGCGTGCTAGGAAGGTGCTCGTCGCGGCCACCGGCGTGCTGGTCGCGCTGACCACTCTGACTGTGTCCGACTCGGGAGCCAGCGCCATCACCAGCCACGATCCGGCGGCCGGCCGCTTCGACCGGCCGCAGCAGGGGTTCGCCCCGCCGTGGACGACGCTGCGCGACGGGCGGCCCCAGGACGTCGGCCTCGACCCGGCGCCGGTCAAGGCCGCCGAGGACTTCCTGGCGAGCTGGACGAAGCCGGACGCCTCCGGGCACCCGCACTTCTCCGGGGCGGTCGGCCTCCTCGCGCACGACGGCGTGGTCGTCGACCGGTACGCGGTCGGCGGCGCGCTGCGGTACGCCGACGCGGCGGGCACCGAACTGCCCGCGGACCAGCAGGTCCCGATGAAGAACGACACGATCTTCGACATGGCTTCGATCTCGAAGCTGTTCACCTCGATCGCCGTCATGCAGCTGGTCGAACGCGGGCAGTTCACCATCGACACCCCGGTCAGCCGCTTCTTCCCGGAGTTCGCCACCGGCGACAAGGCCGCCATCACGGTCAAGATGCTGCTCACGCACGTCTCCGGGTTCGACGCCGACCCGATCCCGTCGCTCTGGGCGGGTTACCCGGACATCCCGTCGCGCCGGCAGGCGGTGCTCGACAGCCCGCTGAAGAACAAGCCGGGCACGACGTACCTCTACTCGGACATCAACCTGCTCACGCTCGGCTTCATCGTCGAGAAGCTGACCGGGCAGTCCCTCGACAAGGTCGTCCACGACCGGATCACCGCGCCGCTCGGCATGACCGACACCGGGTACAACCCGCCCGCCGCCAAGCTGGCCCGGATCGCCGCGACGGAGTTCCAGGCGAACCCGCCGCGCGGGATGGTGCGCGGCAGCGTGCACGACGAGAACGCGTGGTCGCTCGGCGGCGTCGCCGGGCACGCCGGCGTGTTCAGCACCGCCGGCGACATGGCCACGCTCGCCCAGGCGATCCTCAACGGCGGCAGCTACCGCGGGCACCGGATCCTGCGGCAGGACACCGTCCGGCAGCTGCTCACGAACTACAACCAGCAGTTCCCGGACGACTCGCACGGCCTCGGCTTCGAGCTCGACCAGCCCTGGTACATGGGCGCGCTGGCGTCGCCGGTCACCGCCGGGCACACCGGCTACACCGGAACGACGCTGGTCATCGACCCGGAGTCCCGGTCGTTCGCGATCCTGCTGACCAACCGGGTGCACCCGAGCCGGAACTGGGGCTCGATCAACACCGCCCGCCAGGTCTGGGCGACGTCGCTGGCCAGGGCCATGGCGGTGCGGCCGGTGGCCGGGAAGGACGCCTGGGCGAGCACGCTCGGTAACGCCGCCGTTGCTACGCTGAGTACCCGGGCTTTCACCACGCATAGTGATCAAGCGCGCGTCTCGTTCGCTGCCTTCGTGGACACCGAGGGCCCAGGTGATCCACTTCAGCTGCAAGCGAGCACCGACGGCGTTAACTGGCAACCGATCGCCCTATCGGTTTCCGGACCGGGCGCACCCTCCGGAATCGTGACGTCGCTCTCCGGACACGGGCACCGCGCCTGGTGGCGGGTGGTGGGCACACTGCCGCAGGGCGCGTCGGTGAGCCTGCGCTGGCGTTACAGCACCGACCCGAATTACACGGGACGAGGAGTTTCGGTGGACGGTGTGAAAGTCACCGAGAGCGGCCGATCACTCCTCGACGGTGAACGAGACCCGGCCGTTTTCACTGCGGAGGGTTGGCAGTTGACCTCTCGGTGACCGGCCGGTCGCCGAACGTCCACCGCCGGCCGGATTTTACCGTCCCTTTGCCGCTTGCACCGCGACACTAAGTTGCCAAGTCGTTAGCTTGACCTCGTTAACAAGGTCGACCTGGTTGGCGACTTTCTGGTCAGTGATTAATCGCAAATCCAGATCCGCAGACACGGACGGGTTGCGATCCGACCGAAGGGTGTGGGTAGCCTTGTCGCAGATGCCAACGGTTAGTAACTTTCCGACGGTGAGTGATACCGAATCCGTAGTCGGCACGGCACCGTCCGAGGCCGTATCGGTCCAGACGGCCGTGCGGGACGCCGACTCCAGCCCGCTGGTGCGGATCCGGTCCCTGCTCCCCGGCCTGGCCCGCGCCGAACAGCGCGTGGCCAAGGTGGTGCTGGAAGACCCCGCGTCGGTGGCGCGGCGCAGTATCACCGAGGTGGCCCTGGCCGCCAACACGAGCGAGACCACGGTGACCCGGTTCTGCAAGGCCGTCGGGGTCGGCGGGTACCCGCAGCTGCGCATCGCGCTGGCCGCGGACACCGCGCGCACCGAGGCGCGCACCACGCGCAACCTCGGCGGCGAGATCGGCCCGGAGGACGACCTGGCCGCCGTGATCGGCAAGGTCAGCTTCGCCGACGCCCGTGCCGTCGAGGAGACGGCCGACCAGCTCGAGGTCGCCACCCTCGAGCGGGTGATCGAGGTCGTCGCGAACGCCGGCCGCGTGGACGTCTACGGCGTGGGCGCCAGCGCGTTCGTCGCCGCCGACCTGCAGCAGAAGCTGCACCGCATCGGCCGCGTGTGCTTCGCGTGGTCGGACACGCACATCATGCTCACCTCGGCCGCGGTGCTGAGCCCCGGTGACGTCGCGATCGGCGTCTCGCACACCGGCGCGACCACCGACACCGTCGAGGCACTGCGCGTGGCGCGCGAGCACGGCGCGATCACCATCGCCGTGACGAACTTCCCGCGGTCCCCGATCACCGAGGTCGCCGATCATGTTTTGACGACCGCGGCCCGGGAAACCACGTTCCGTTCGGGAGCGACGGCGAGCCGGATCGCCCAGCTCACCGTCATCGACTGCCTGTTCATCGGGGTCGCGCAGCGGCACATGGACGCGTCGGTCAGCGCGCTGGACGCGACCAGGGACGCAGTCGGCTCGCACCGCTTGGGGGTCAGGCCGGACGGTCGTCGCCGTCCGCGGGAAACCGGCAAGTAATGACCGGAGAAACTGTGAGGCGCATGATGACCGTCCCCGTGCAGGCGGTGCACGTCGATTCGCCGACCGAGACCCGCAATCCCCGCACCAAGGACATCGACCTGATGTCCACCGCGGGGATCCTGGGCGCGATCAACGCCGAGGACCGCACGGTCCCCGGTGCCGTGGCCGCGGTGCTGCCCCAGGTGGCGCGCGCGGTGGACCACGCGGTGGACGCCCTGCGGGCCGGGGGCCGGGTGCACTACGTCGGCGCGGGCACGTCCGGGCGGCTGGCCACCTTGGACGCGGCCGAGCTGGTGCCGACGTTCAACGTGCCGGGCGACTGGTTCATCGCGCACCACGCCGGCGGCGAGCGCGCGCTGCGGCACGCCGTCGAAAACGCGGAGGACGACTCGGCGGCGGGGGCCGCCGAGATGGCCGCGATGGTGCAGCCCGGCGACTTCGTGCTGGGCTTGACGGCGTCGGGCAGGACGCCGTACGTGCTGGGTGCGCTGCTGGCGGCGTCCCGCCAGGGTGCCCGGACCGGGCTGGTCTCGGGCAACGCCAAGGCCGCGAAGCCGGCCGGGGTGGACGTGCTCATCGCCGTCGACACCGGTCCGGAGGCGATCGCCGGCTCGACCCGGATGAAGGCGGGCACGGCGCAGAAGATGATCCTGACGTCGTTCTCCACGGCGACGATGATCAAGCTGGGCCGGACCTACTCCAACCTGATGGTCAGCATGCGGGCGACGAACGCGAAGCTGCGCGGCCGGACCATCCGGATCCTGCAGGAAGCCACCGGCATGACGATGGCGGACTGCTCGGACGCGCTCACCGAGGCCGGGGGCGACCTCAAGGTGGCGCTGGTGCACTTGCTGTCCGGCGAGGACGTCAAGAGCGCCGCGAAGGCTCTGCACGCGTCGGGCGGGCACGTGCGCAAGGCGTTGGACAACCTCAGGGTGCGAGCAAGCTAGATCTTCACCTGTTCATCTGTCTAACCTCTCAGATGAGGAAGGGCAGGTGGCGATGGCGGGCACGGACGAGGACTCGCGGCGCAGGCTGTCGCGTCGCGAGTGGGTGTCGATCGGCGGGATGGGCGGAGTCATCCTGCTGCTGAACGTCGTGGGCTGGGGCGTGCTCACGGCGTTCGTCGCGCCGCACCACTACGCGCTGGGCACGTCCGGCGTGTTCGGGATCGGGCTGGGCGTCACGGCGTTCACGCTCGGCATGCGGCACGCGTTCGACGCCGACCACATCGCCGCGATCGACAACACGACCCGCAAGCTGATGGGCGACGGCCAGCGGCCGCTGTCGGTCGGGTTCTGGTTCTCCCTCGGGCACTCGACGATCGTGTTCGTGCTGTGCCTGCTGCTGTCGCTGGGTGTCCGCGCGCTGGCCGGGCAGGTCGAGGACGACTCGTCGGCGTTGCACCAGGCGACCGGCGTGATCGGGACGTCGGTGTCCGGGGTGTTCCTGTACGTGATCGCGGTCCTCAACCTGGTAGTGCTCGTCGGGATCCTGCGGGTGTTCCGGCAGATGCGCCGCGGCGAGTTCGACGAAGCCGCGCTGGAACACCAGCTGGACAACCGCGGCGTCATGAACCGCCTGCTGCGCGGGGCGACGAAAGCCGTGCGCAAGCCGTGGCACATCTACCCGGTCGGGCTGCTGTTCGGGCTGGGCTTCGACACGGCGACCGAAATCGGCCTGCTCGTGCTGGCCGCGGGCGCGGCGACGTTCGCGCTGCCCTGGTACGCGATCCTCGTGCTGCCGATCCTGTTCGCGGCCGGGATGAGCCTGTTCGACACCGTGGACGGCTGTTTCATGAACTTCGCCTACGGCTGGGCGTTCGCGAAGCCGGTGCGCAAGATCTTCTACAACATCACGGTGACGGCGCTGTCGGTCGCGGTGGCGCTGCTCATCGGGACGATCGAGCTGGTGTCGATCCTCGCCGAAAAGCTGGACATCACGTCGGGGCCGCTCGCCGCGATCGCCTCGGTGAACCTGGACTACGTCGGGTTCGGGATCGTCGGGCTGTTCGTGCTGACGTGGGCCGTCGCGCTGGCGGTGTGGCGGTTCGGGCGGATCGAAGAGAAGTGGTCGGCGAAGCTGTCCGGTTAGGAAGCGGCGTCCGAGATGCTCTTCGCCTCCCTCGCACCGGCTTCGAACGCTTCGCAGCAGAAGAGCAGCCACCCGCGTACGCCCTCGGGCGTCCCGCTCGCGAATCCCTCCGCCGCTTCGAGGTAACGCGGGACCCGGCGGAAGAACGCCACTTCGGGCACGCTCAACGACTTCGGGTCCAGGCCCGTCGCCACCATCGTCAGCCGGGCGGCCGCTCGCGCGACGACGCCGTCCGCGCTGCCGAACGGCTTGAGCGCCAGCAGTTCCCCGTGGACGACTGCCGTCAGGACCGGGCCCGGCACCGACGTCGCCCCGGTCACCAGCTGGGCCAGCAGCTCCAGCCGGCCGCCGCCGGAGTGCGGGCGCCCCAACGCGTCGAGGTCTTCGACGAGGTCCGCCGCGGCCAGGACGTGCAGGCGCGCCAACGCTTGCAGCGGCGCCCGGCGCCACGTCGGCAGCAGCGACTCCAGGGTCTCCGCGACGCGCAGCGCGCCGGCCAGCACCGGGTCGGCGACCGCGCCGTAGAGGGGCAGTTCCGGGTTCGCGCCTTCGATGCCGGCCGACGCGCGGGCGGCGCGCACGGACGCTTCCGCCGCCGTCGCCGCGCCGCCGCGGAGGTTCGCCGGGAGGCGGTGGACGGCGAACACCGCGTCCTGCGCGGACTTCGCCGCCGCCGCGACGCCTTCGAGGTCGAGGAGGGGCTTCAAGGGGTCGCTCATGCGTCGAGCACCTGTCCTTCGCGGGTGACCACGGGCGGCAGGACCGACCACGGGAAGTTGATCCAGCGGTCGGTGTGCCGCCAGACGTACTCGCACTTCACCGTCGAATGCGGCTTCTCGTAGACGACGGCCGAGCGGACCTCGGCGACGTGCTCGAGGCAGAAGTCGCGGACCAGCTTGAGCGTGGCGCCGGTGTCGGCGACGTCGTCGGCGATCAGCACCTTCTTGCTCGTCAGGTCGACGACGTTGGGCACCGGCGGCAGCATCACCGGCAGGTCGAGGCGCTGGTCGACGCCGGTGTAGAACTCGACGTTCATCACGTGCAGGTTCTTGACGTCGAGCGCGTAGCCGAGCGCGCCCGCCACGAACAGGCCGCCGCGGGCGATGGAGAGGATGAGGTCCGGCGCGAAGCCGTCTTCGGCGATGGTGTGAGCCAGTTCACGGCTCGCCGTGCCGAACAACTCCCAGCTCAGCTCTTCCCGCTCTTCGGCCATCGAGCCTGCCCTTCCGTCGTGGTCCGCCGAGCATAGGCAACCCGGAAGTGGCATCTGAAAATGATCAGAAATTGGCCCTCCTGAGCAGCCACTAGCCGATCTACCGTGGTCACGTGACCGACTGGAACACCCGACCGACCCTGTCCGGCGAGCACGTCCGCCTGGAGCCGCTGTCCCCCGAGCACGCCAAGGGCCTCCTGGAAGCCGGCGCCGACCCGGGCATCTGGGCGTGGCTGAGCAGCCGGCAGCCGCGGGACCTCCCCGCGGCCGAGCGGCTGGTCGAGCAGGCGCTCGCCGACCCCGATCGCCGGGCGTTCGCGCAGATCGACGTTCCCTCCGGCCGGGTCGCCGGGACGACGTCGTACTACCAGGTCGTCGAGAAGCACCGGATCCTGTCGATCGGCCACACGTGGATCGGCGCGGACTGGCAGCGCACCGGGCTGAACACCGAGTCGAAGCTGCTCCTGCTCACGCACGCGTTCGAAACCCTTGGCGCGCAACGGGTCGCGTGGGAGACGGACGTCCGGAACCTTCGCTCGCAACGCGCCATCGAGCGGCTTGGCGCGCTTCGCGAAGGCATCCTGCGCGCGCACCGGATCCGGCCGGACGGGTCGTCGCGCGACACCGTCCTCTACTCGATGCTCGCGCCGGAGTGGCCGGCCGCGAAGGCCCGGCTGAACGAACGCTTAGTCACCGGGGCTCGCCTGGCACGGTGAACCGGGCGGCCAACGTGGGTGCAACCTTTTACAAGGCGGACTAACGTCGCTAGCGTGCCGCTAGCCGTCATGTCGGCGCACTACAGGAGGCCTTGCAACCATGACCGAGCAGTCCCCAGCCCTGGACAACCTGCTCACCGAGAGCCGCACCTTCCCGCCCAGTGACGAATTCGCTGGCCAGGCCAATGCGAAGGCCGATCTCTACGCCGAGGCGGACGCCGACCGCGAAGCGTTCTGGGCCAAGCAGGCCGAGCGGCTCACGTGGGACACGAAGTGGACCACGGTACTGGACTGGACCAATGCGCCCTTCGCGAAGTGGTTCGTCGGCGGCAAGCTGAACGTCGCCTACAACTGCGTCGACCGGCACGTCGAGGCCGGCCACGGCGACCAGGTCGCGATCCACTGGGTCGGCGAGCCGGGCGACACCCGGGACATCACCTACGCCGAGCTGAAGACCGAAGTTTCCAAGGCTGCCAACGCACTCGCGTCGCTGGGCGTCACGGCCGGCGACGTCGTGGCGATCCAGCTGCAGATGGTCCCCGAAGCCATCTTCGCGATGCTCGCGTGCGCGAGGATCGGCGCGCTGCACAACGTCGTCTTCGGCGGCTTCTCGCCGACGGCGCTGCGGGCCCGCGTCGACGACGCCGCCGCGAAGATCGTGATCACCTCCGACGGCCAGTTCCGCCGCGGCAAGGCCGCGCCGATGAAGGCCAACGTCGACGAAGCGCTCGACGGCGCCGAGACCGTCGAGAAGGTCATCGTCGTCAAGCGCACGGGCGACAAGCTCGAGGGCGACGTCCCGTGGACCGACGGCCGCGACCTCTGGTGGCACGAACTCGTCGACGGACAGTCCGAAGAGCACACTCCCGAAGCCTTCGACAGCGAGCACCCGCTGTTCATCCTCTACACGTCCGGGACGACCGGGAAGCCGAAGGGCATCCTGCACACTTCGGGCGGCTACCTGACGCAGACCGCGTACACGCACCACAACGTCTTCGACCACAAGGCCGGCGAGGACGTCTACTGGTGCACCGCGGACATCGGCTGGATCACCGGCCACAGCTACATCGTCTACGGCCCGCTCGCGAACCGCGTCACGCAGGTCGTCTACGAAGGCACGCCGAACACCCCGCACGAGGGGCGGCACTGGGAGATCGTCCAGAAGTACAAGGTCTCCCTCTACTACACCGCCCCGACGCTGATCCGCACGTTCATGAAGTGGGGCGCGGAGATCCCGGAGAAGTACGACCTGTCGTCGCTGCGCGTGCTGGGTTCGGTCGGCGAGCCGATCAACCCGGAGGCGTGGATCTGGTACCGCGAGAACATCGGCGCGGGCAAGACGCCGATCGTCGACACGTGGTGGCAGACCGAAACCGGCGCGATCATGATCTCACCGCTGCCGGGCGTCACCTCGACCAAGCCGGGCTCGGCGCAGAAGGCGCTGCCGGGCATCTCCGCGAAGGTCGTCGACGACCAGGGCGTCGAGGTCGGGCCCGGCGGTGGCGGGTACCTGGTGCTCGACAAGCCGTGGCCGTCGATGCTGCGCGGCGTCTGGGGCGACGAGGAGCGCTTCCGCGACACGTACTGGTCGCGCTTCAAGGACCAGGGCTTCTACTTCGCCGGCGACGGCGCGAAGTACGACAACGACGGCGACGTCTGGCTGCTGGGCCGCGTCGACGACGTGATGAACGTGTCCGGCCACCGGATCTCGACGACCGAGGTCGAGTCGGCGTTGGTCTCGCACCCGACGGTGGCCGAGGCCGCGGTCGTCGGCGCGACCGACCCGACGACCGGCCAGGGCATCGTGGCGTTCGTGATCCTGCGCGGCAACGCGGTGGACGGCGGTGAGGAGGCCATCCAGGCGCTGCGCAACCACGTCGCGAAGGAGATCGGGCCGATCGCGAAGCCGCGGCAGATCATGGTCGTGCCGGAGCTGCCGAAGACGCGCTCGGGCAAGATCATGCGCCGCCTGCTGCGCGACGTCGCGGAGAACCGGCAGGTCGGTGACGTCACCACGCTGGCCGACTCGTCGGTGATGGACCTGATCTCGTCGGGCCTGAAGTCGGGCAAGTCGGAGGAGTGAGCTAGCGTTCTCCCTGTCAGAGCCCTTCCGGCTTCGCGCCGGGAGGGCTCTGTCATGACACCCCCGAGTGGCACGAGTCGAACGCATGTTCTACGCTGTGCCGCGAACCACACCCCCTTCCCGGGCAAGGAGACGACACGACGATGACCGTGGATGTCCTGACGCACGACGAGGAAACGGCTTCGGCTCCGGTTTCCGCTCCGGTTCCGGCTTCGGAGGTTTCCGCCGACGAGGCGGCCGTCACCGAGTCGGCGTCCCCGGCCCCCTCGGAGGACTCGCCCGAGCCCGCCGCCGAGGAGGCCCCGAAGCCGAAGCGCGGCCGCCCGAAGGGCGCGGCGACGGCGTCGACGGCGAAGAAGACCCGCACGGTCGAACTGACCCTCACGGTCACCGGCACCGCCGACGGCGAGTGGCAGGCCGAGCTGAAGAACGGCTCGAAGTGGGTCGCGAAGGGCCTCGAGATCCCGGCCGCGGCGGTCTCGCGGGCGGCGAAGGAGCTGCACAGCGACCTGTCCGGCCCGATCGACGAGGTGATCAACCAGGCCCGCGAGGCGCAGGCCGCGAAGGTCGCCGCGCTGGAGGCCGAGCTCGAGAAGGCCAAGCAGGCCCTCGCCGAGCTGGACGCCTGAGCTTCACTCCAGGAGACGCCCGGTCCGCCTCGCGCGGGCCGGGCGTTTCCGCTTTTCCGACCGGCTCCAAGCGCCCCAATGTGGCGTTGGTTGCGTTCAACGCACCGAACGCCACATTGGGTGCATCTGACGCACCGAACGCCACATTGGGGCG
>NZ_JBSGJD010000121.1:0-27162 GCF_053605405.1 Amycolatopsis sp. NPDC003861 | reverse complement strand
GCCTGGGCAGGCCCGGCGGCCAGCGCCCCGGCGGCCGACGAACGCGTCGACGTCGGCGGCCGCGCGGTGCTGCCCGGCTGGGTCGACAGCCACACGCACCTCGTCTTCGCCGGTGACCGCACCGCCGAGTTCGAGGCGCGCATGGCCGGAAAGCCCTACACCGCCGGGGGAATCGCGATCACGGTCGGCGCGACGCGGGAGGCGTCGGACGAGCAGCTGGCGGCGAACCTGCGGCACCACGTCGACGAGGCGGCCCGGCAGGGAACGACCTGCCTGGAGACGAAGACGGGCTACGGGCTGACCGTCGCCGACGAAGCCCGCAGCGCCCGGATCGCCGGCGAGGTGGCCGACGAGGTCACCTTCCTCGGCGCGCACCTGGTCCCGCCCGGCGCCGACGCCGAGTCCTATGTGGACCTCGTCTGCGGCGAAATGCTCGACGCGGTGGCGGAAAGCGTGCGCTGGGCGGACGTCTTCTGCGAGACCGGTGCCTTCGACGAGGCCCAGTCGGCGCGGGTGCTGAAGGCGGCCGCCCAGCGCGGGCTCGGCCTGCGGGTGCACGGCAACCAGCTCGGCGAGGGACCCGGCGTCCGGCTCGCGGTGGAACTCGGTGCGGCGAGCGTCGACCACTGCACGTACCTTTCGGACGCCGACGTCGAAGCGCTGGCGGCCTCCGAGACGGTGGCGACGTTGCTGCCCGCCTGCGATTTGTCGACCCGGCAGCCCTTGGCGCCGGCGCGGCGGCTGCTCGACGCGGGCGCGACGGTCGCGCTGGCCAGCAACGCCAACCCGGGCAGCTCGTACACGACGTCGATGGCGTTCTGCGTCGCGACGGCCGTGCTCCAGATGCGCATGACGATCGAGGAGGCGGTCTGGGCCGCGACGGCGGGCGGGGCGAAGGCGCTGCGCCGTGACGACGTGGGTGTGCTGCGGCCCGGCGCGCGGGCGGACGTCCACGTGCTCGACGCGCCCTCGGTGACGCACCTGGCCTATCGCCCGGGCGTGCCGCTGACCCGCGCGGTGTGGCGGGCCGGGGTCAGAGTGGCAGGGTGAACGGCGTGCACGCCGGCGTGTAGGACGCGTCCAGTGCGTGCAGGATCAGGCCCGTGACGTTCGGGTCGATCGCCTGGCTCAGGTGGCCGGAGGCGTCGGACGCGCAGAAGTCCTGCAGCACGATGTCCGTCGTGCCCGGCTCGCCCAGGATCCCGCTCGTGTACGGCGTCACGACCTCGTCGTACCGGCTCACGATGCTCGTGTACGTCGGCCCGGCCACGTGGACGCCGCCGCGGGCGAGGTCGTCCAGGAACGCCGAGGGGACCAGGTACTCCGAGCACGCGCCGCACGCCGTGCGCAGGACCGCGGCGAGGCCGGGCACGGACGTGAGCAGGGCCTTGGCCAGCGCGTCGAGGCCGCCGAGCGTCGTCCCGCGGTAGTTGGCGCCGAAGCCGACGAAGCGGGCGACCTTGGCGGCGCCACCGCCGAACTTCAGGTAGTACGCCGGCATCGTGCTGCCTTCGGAGTGGCCGACGATGTCGACCTTCGCCGCCCCGGTCGTGGCGCGGACGCGGTCGACGAACCGGCCGAGCTGCGCCGCGCTGTCCCGCATGGACGCGAGCCCGCCGACACCCGGGCCGAGGATACCGGTGCCGTACGTCAGCGAGAAGACGCAGTAGCCCTGGGCGGCGATCTTCGGCGCGTGGAAGAACCAATTGACGGTGTCGTTCGCGCCGAGGCCGTGCACCAGCACGACGGGCTCCGGGTGCGCGGCCGACGGACGGCAGCCCCAGTCGTTCCAGCCGCTGCTCGGAGCCGCTTCGGCGATCGACGGCGCGACCGCGCCGAAGGTGAGCGCCGCGGCGAGCACGGCCAGGGTTCGCTTGACACCGCCGTTGGTGACCCGCATTCCGTTGCCTCCAGTTACCCGTCAGTACGTGACGCAGATCATGATCGGTCACATACCGCTGGAGACGACCTGGGAAAACGCTCAGAGTTGCCCGGTGTTCGTTGTGACGGGTGACAACGACGGCCGGCGAGCAGCCACCGCGATCCCGGCCACCGCGATCAGCCCGCAGAGCCACGCGAACCAGTCGCCGAAGCGGGCGTACGGCGTCTTCCCCGGCCCGATCGGGACGTCGGCGACGACCACGGTGAACGGACGGCCGCCGGTGTGGGCGTCGGCCAGTACGCGGCCCTGGGCGTCCGAGAGCATCGGCGTCCCGCGAGCCGCGCTCCACGCCACCGAGAAGCCGTTCTCGACGCCGCGGATCAGCGCCGTGCGGCTGTGTGCCCAGCCGTCGACGTCCTCATCGGACGCCGGGATGAGCACCAGGCCGGTGCCGGCCTTGCCGTACTCGCCGCTGGGGTCGGCGAAGTTGACGTCCATGCACACCATCAGCCCGACCCCGGCGAGGTGCGCGAGCTGGGAGCCGGAGGCGAGGTTCGGCGAATCTCCGTTGTGCCACTTGCGGTATTCCACCGGCGGGCCCGACGGCGGGATCGCCAGCGCGGCGTTGAACCGGCCGTCCGGCGTCGTGTCGATGACGCCGGTGACGACGTCGAGGTTCCGGCTGCGGGCGACTTCGGTGAAGGCGTCGACGAGCCGCGGCCGGCTGGTCTGGTCCACCGCGAAAGCGGCTTCCGGCAGCACGACGGCCTGGACGCCGTCGGGCACCCGTTCGATCTCGTTCACATAGGTCTGGACGGTGGTCCGGCCTTCGAACGTGCCGACGTCGGCCGCCCAGGGACCCTTGTCCATGGCGATCAGGGCGACCCGCGTCGACGGCCCGGCCAGGGGCGGTGTGGTCCAGACGACGAGGCCGGCCAGCACCGCGGCGGTCACGACCAGCCCGGCCACTCGCGCGAGGCCGCGGACCCGCGGGGCGAGCGCGGCGGCGACGGCGGCCGGGACGAACAGCACCAGGAACTCGACACCCCAGCCGCCGGTCACCGCGGCGAGCCGCAGCACGGCCGGCCGGTCGGCCTGAGTCGTCATCAGCGTGTCCATCACGCCGGTCGGGTTGAGCAGCGAAACGACGTAGAGGACGACCGTCCACAACGCCGGTGCGGCGATCGCCGCGAGCAAGCCGTGACCCCGGCGGACCAGCAGCCGGAACAGGCCCGTGGCCAGGGCGAACAACAGCGCGCTGCCGCCGAGGATCGCGATCGCGGCGGGGCGCGGGACCGACAGCGAGTGCCAGAAGTAGCTCCAGCTGCCGGCGCTGCCCGCGAGGTAGGCGGCGAACGCGCACGCCATCGCCGCCGCGCCGGGCACGCGGGGCGCGAGCAGCAGGATCGGCAGGGGCGCCGCCCAAGCGAGTTCGGGCACCGGATCCAAGCCGGTACCGAAGAAGAACAGCACCGCCGACCCGACGGTCGCGACGACCGCCCACCCCAGCTTGTTCATCGTGGCCCCTTTCGCCCGGTTTCGACGATTCCAGGTGAGGCGGGCGGGCACAGTGCGGTGCACCACCGAGTCTTGGTGGGGTTCTCCTCACCTTGGTTCACGGAGAGTTCAGTAAGCCGTCACACGACCGGGATCGGAGCCGTCCCTGTCGATCAGTAGCGTTGCTAACGAACAGCAACGAAAGTGGGCCGCCCATGGACTTCTCGCTGATCGTGCTGGTGGTGATCGTCGCGGCGCTGGCTTTCGACTTCACCAACGGCTTCCACGACACCGCCAACGCGATGGCCACCTCCATCGCCACCGGGGCCCTCAAACCGAGAGTCGCCGTCGCCGTCTCGGCCGTCCTGAACCTCGTCGGCGCGTTCCTCTCGGTCGAGGTCGCGAAGACGATCTCCGGCGGGATCGTCGACGACACGAAGGTGACACCGGTGATCATCTTCGCCGGGCTCGTCGGCGCCATCGTGTGGAACCTGGTGACCTGGCTGATCGGGCTGCCGTCGAGTTCGTCGCACGCGCTGTTCGGCGGGCTGATCGGCGCGACCTGGATCGCCTCGGGCTCCGACGCCGTCCACTTCGGGAAGGTCGTCGAAAAGGTGCTGATCCCGGCGCTCGCCTCGCCGATCGTCGCCGGGATCGTCGCGACGCTGGGCACCTTCCTCGTGTACCGGATCACCGCGCGCGCGAAGCAGGACACGGTCGGCCGGACGTTCAAGGCCGGCCAGATCGCCTCGGCGTCGCTGGTGTCCCTCGCGCACGGAACGAACGACGCGCAGAAGACCATGGGCGTCATCACGCTGACGCTGATCGCGTCCGGCTCGCTCGCGCCGAACTCCGGCCCGCCGATCTGGGTGATCCTGACCGCCGGCCTCGCCATCGCGCTCGGCACCTACCTCGGCGGCTGGCGGATCATCCAGACGATGGGCAAGAAGCTCACCGAAATCCAGACGCCGCAAGGGTTCGCGGCGGAGACCAGCGCCGCGGCGGTCATCCTCACCTCGGCGCACCTCGGCTTCGCCCTGTCGACCACGCACGTCTGCTCGGGCGGCATCATCGGCTCCGGCCTCGGCCGCAAGCTCGCCGAAGTCCGCTGGGGCGTCGCGGGCAAGATGGTCGTCGCCTGGGCGCTGACGTTGCCCGCCGCGGCGATCGTCGGCGCCGTCGCCGCCGAGGTGTCGACGCTCGGGACCTGGGGCACCGTGCTGGTGGGCCTGGCCGGCGTCGTCGTCGCGCTCGGCATCTACCTTGCGTCGAAGCGCAACCCGGTCGGCGCCCACTCCATCACCGAGTCCGAGCCGGCCGCCCAGCCGGCCAACGCCTGAGGAGCGCCGTGCACATCGATTGGGGTTCCCTCGGTCTCGTCTTCCTCGTCGCGCTGGGCGCGGTCGTCGTCCTGACGAGCCTGTTTTCGTTCGGCGTGGTCGGCCTCTCGCAGCGCGACTCGGCCCGAGCGGCGGGCGGCTCGGGTTCGGCCCCGCTGGCCGGCGCGGTCATCTGTTTCGCACTCTGCGCGGCGATCGTCGGCTACGGGATCTACTTGATCGTCGCCTGAACGCGATCCCGGAACCCCTCGGGCAGGCTGGCGAGCATCGGTTTCAGGGTGTTTCGCCGCGCCTCGCTCAGGTGGGTCAGCAGGTCGAGCGCCGGCGCCCAGAGGTCTTCATCGCCGCCGGCGGCGGTGACCAGCCGCCCGAGCCGGTGCGCCGGAAGCAGGCCGACGACGTGATCGATGCGGCGCTTGTCGTCGAGCACGAAGGCGATCCGCAGCAGCGACGGGTCGTCGATCTGTTCGAGGGCCCGCCGCACGGTGAGGTCGGGCAGGTGCCCCACGAACCGCCCGAGGGTGATCCAGTCCTCGTTGCGCGCCAGCTCCCCGGCAACGGCGAGAACGGTGTCCAGCGGGATCCGGCTGATGATGGCGCTGGCCCGCCGCGGATCGAGCTCCGCGGCGACCGCGGCGAGGAAGCGCGGACTGAGCCGCTTGGCGACATCGACGCCCCGCCCGACGTCGACCAGCCCGGCGATCCGGGCACAGAGAAGCGGGCCGAAGACCTTCTCGGCGATCTTGGCGAGCACCCCGACGGGCACAACCCGCGCGGCGAGAGCCATCCGCTGCAGGGCGGCGGCGTTGGCGTCGAAGAGTGTGTCGGTGACCTGTTCGCGGAAGGCTTGCAGATCATCGGCATCGACGCGGGCGAGGTATGCGAGGCGCGTGGGCTCGACGTCGAGGACGCGGGCGAGCTTGAGGATCTCGGCCTCGGCTGCGTAGTTTTCCGCGGCGGGTTTGTCTGGTGTCACAGGCCCACGGCCTTCCGGACGGCGCCGCGCAGCAGGGCCGGGACGTACCGAAGACCTTCTTCGCCTGCTTCGGCGAGCGCTTTCGCTTGCCGCCTGCGCGCGTCGCGCAGGGCGTTGGCGAGGTCCTGCCGCTCGTGCTCTTCGAGGGCCTCGATGCCTTCGGGGAGGTAGCCGCCCAACTGATCGGCGAGTGTGCGCTCGGCCATGGTGGATCATCATGCAACACAGCGGGCGCGGCTGCGCGGATATGGGCATCGAGACGCCCGCCACCCGTGTCGGGGAGGGCGCCTGCCGTGTCTGCCGGGGTGGGATGCCCGCGGGGTCTGTGTCGGGGAGTGTCCGCCCTCGTGTCCGCGCGCTGCTTGACGAAGCGGTGCTCGCCTTTGTGAGCACTGCTCTCGCTTCGAGGAGTAGCGGTGCTCAACTTCGAGAGCACTGCTCACCTGTCGCCTGTTGGCGGCGCGCGGATCGGAGAGCGCTGCTCTGTTCCGAGAGCACCGCTCTCGTTGAACGTGAAGGTGGTGCTCGCAATTGAGAGCACTGCTCTCGCGCCGCTTCCGATGTCGCTACCTGGGTCCGCCGCGGACATTGCCCTGCGCCCGGACATTGCCCTGCGCCCGGAGACTGCTCCCGAGTCGCCTGGCGTGGTGCTCTAAAACGAGAGCACTGCTCACCGTGCAGCGGGCAATGTGTGCGCGGGGCATGTGTGATTTGAGGGGTGCTCCAAAAGGAGAGCATTGCTCACCGGCGCCGTGAGCGATGGGTCGGACTCGCGGGGTGCTCTGTTTCGAGAGCGGTGCTCTCGTGGGGGCGCGGTCGGGTGCTCGCAATTGAGAGCACTGCTCTCGTGTGGCGGCATGCGCTGGCGTAGCGGTGCGCGCTGGGGCTTAGCGGCGCACGCTGGCCCGCGTTGGGTGCGGTTGCTCCCCGTCTTCGGTGCGGTGCTCTGAAGTGAGAGCACTGCTCACGCAATGCCTGTGAGCGGTGCACTGAATCGAGAGCAGTGCTCACGAAGGTATCCAGTGTCGCGCTGTCCCGAGGCGTCAACCCGCGTTCGGCGGCAAGCCTCGACGGTTGACTTTCGGCAGTGGTCGGCCGCCGTCACAGCTTGTAGCTTCGGACTCGTGCGGACGGTGACCAGGCGCAAATGGCAGGTGGCGCTCGATGTTGCCCTCGGGGTGTTCCTTGCCTTCACCGTCGTCGTGAGCACGCTGGGTGCCCGTTCCTACGCGGAGCTGGTCGGGGGCCTTCTCGTCGTCGCCGGCTCTGTTGTCACCGCCCGGCGGTATCCCGCCGTCTCGCTTGGGGTTGCTCTGGGCGGGGCGTTGGCCGTTCCGTTTCCCTACGGCGATCATGTGCCCGTTTGGGTTGTCTTCGTCCTCGTCGCCATGAGCTACCAAGCCGGGCTGCGGATGCCGCAGGCGCGGCCCGGGATTCTGACCGGGACCGCCGTTGCGATTCTCGGGCTTCCCGTCGCCCTCGTCTTCGGGCCGGATGGGCTGGGGGACTGGGCGGCTATGGTCGCGATTCTCGTCTTTGCCGGGCTGTCGCCGTGGTTGCTCGGCCGTTACGTCCGGGTCCGTGGTGAGCTGGCCCGCACGGGCTGGCGCCGGGCCGAGGAAATGGAGAGCCGGCAGCGGCTGGTCGCCGAGCAGGCTCGGCTGCGGGAACGTGCTCGGATTGCCAGCGATATGCACGACTCGCTCGGGCACGAACTGAGCCTGATCGCCGTCCGGGCCGCCGCTCTGGAGGTTGCGAGCGGGCTCGACGATGCCCAGCGCGACGCCGCCGCGCAACTGCGGACCAGTGCTGCGACGGCGACCGAGCGGTTGCGGGAAATCATCGGCTTGCTGCGGGAGGATGCCGCGCCGGTCGAGCCGGTGCAGGGGGATCTCGGCGAGCTGATTGCGCGGGCGCGGGCGTCCGGGTTGCTGATCGAATCCACTGTGGACACCGCCGGGGCGCCGCCGATGGTGGCTCGTGCCGCTTACCGCGTCGTGCAGGAAGCTCTGACGAATGTCGCGAAGCATGCTCCGGGGGCCGCCGTTACCGTCCGGGTGACCAGTTCCGGTGCGCGGACCGAGGTCAGTGTCGTCAACGCCGCGCCGCCCGCCGGGCCGTTGCCCGGGGCCGCTTCCGGGCACGTCGGGCTGATCGGGCTGCGCGAGCGCGTGCGGCTCGTCGGTGGGACGCTGCGGGCCGGGCCCGATGCCGCCGGTGGGTTCGGCGTTGCCGCGATGCTGCCGCACGGGGCCGCGCCGGCCGAGCCGGCCGAGCCGGGGGCTTCTTCGGATGACGATGGGGAGCCGTCGACGTCGGCCCGGGCGCTCGAGCTGGCCCGGCGGGATGTGCGGCGCAGCCTGATCCAGGCGGTCGCCGTCCCGCTCGGGCTGTTCGCGGTGGTGCTCGGGATCGCCGGGATCGCTTTTCTGTACCTGTGGAATTCGTCGGAACTGCCGCCCGGCGTCTACGAGCGGCTGCGGATCGGGCAGCTGCGGGCCGAGGTGGCGCCGCAGCTGCCCGAACGTGAGCGCGGCGCTCGCCCGAACCGGGGCGAGCCGCCGTTGCCGGCCGTGCCCGGGGTCGCCTGCGAGTACTACGGCACCGGAAGGTCGTGGCTCGACAACGACTACGCCGCCTATCGGCTGTGTTTCGCCGGTGGGAGACTGGTCGCCAAGGACAGGTTCGCCGAGGGGGCAACGTGATTAGGGTCGTGCTGGCCGACGACGAAGCGATGATGCGGGCGGGGGTGGCGGCGATCCTCGCCGCGGACGCGGAAATCGAGGTCGTTGCCGAAGCCGCCGACGGCCGCTCGGCCGTCTCGGAGGTCCTCGCCACGCATCCCGACGTCGTGCTGCTGGACATCCGCATGCCGGGGCTGGACGGCCTCGGCGCGGCCGCCGAGATCCGGCGGTTGCTGCCCGCGACCGGTGTCATCATGCTGACGACCTTCGGCGAGGACGACTACATCGAGCGCGCCCTGAGCCTGGGCGCGGGCGGATTCCTGCTCAAGTCGGGCGACCCGCGCGAGCTGCTGGCCGGCGTGCACGCCGTTGCGGGCGGGGCCGCGTTCCTCTCGCCGAAGGTGGCGCAGCGGGTGATCGCCCGGCTTTCCGGCGGACAGCTGGCGCGGGCGGCCGCGGCCCGTGAACGGATCGCCGCACTGACCCCGCGTGAGCGGGAAGTGCTGACGCTGCTGGGTTCCGGACTGTCCAATGCGGACATCGCGGCGAAGATGTTCGTGGTCGAGGGCACGGTGAAGGCGCACGTGAGCACCATCCTGACCCGGCTCGGCGCGAAGAACCGGGTCCAGGCGGCGATCACGGCGTACGAGGCGGGGCTGGTCGGGGGAGACGCGGCGGCACCCACCCCGTGATCCCCGCGCCGACGCGGGCCGTGGCCTTGGCCGGCAGGCACTTCAGCAAGGCCGTGCGCAGGGTGGTCGCGACCGGGTTGGTCAGCTGCGGGCCGAGCTTGCCCATCCGGACCGACTCGCGGACGACGTGCTGGCTGCGGGGCCGTCGCTGCCGGTCGTAGTGCGCGAGAGCGGCGTCGATGTCCGATGTGGACACGGCGTGGGCGAGCACGACGGCGTCCTCGATGGCCTGGCAGCCACCCTGGCCGAGGAACGGCGGCATGGCGTGCGCGGCGTCGCCGAGCAGCACAACCCGGCCGCGGGTGTAGGTGGGCAGCGGCGTGCCGAGGTAGTACAGGTCGTGGTGCAGTACGGCTTCGGGTGGGGTGGCGGCCAGGAGGGCCGGGATCGGGTCGTGCCAGCCCCGGAAGGCCGGTTCGAGGTCGGACCGGCGGGTGCCCGGTGCGGCGAGGGTCGAGAGCCACCAGTAGACGTCGCCACCGGTCAGCGGCAGGACGCCGACCTCGGTGCCGCGGTCGAAGCTCGTGCTCAGCCCGGTGCCGGGGAGGTGCGCGACGCCGCGGAACGCCGTGCTGCCGGCGTAGACGGGCTCCGGGTGGTCCGGGAAGAGCGCGTGGCGGACCCGGCTGTGGATGCCGTCGGCCGCGACGACGACGTCGGCACGCAGTTCTTTGCCGCCGACGCGGACGAGGCCGTCTTCGCGGACTTCGGTGACTTCTTCGCCGGTGCGCAAGCTCTCGGCGGGGACCGCGTCTCGCAGGGCGGCGATGAGGTCCCGCCGGTGGATCGCGCCGAGCGGCCGCCCGTGCCGGCGTTCGAACTCGGCGGCGTCGAAACGGGTGAGCCGGCGGCCGCGCCGGTCGCGGAAGCCGCCTTCCCGCTGCGGGGCCAGGCGGGCTCCGAGGTCGACGCCGAGTTCGTCGAGGCCGCGCAGGGCGTTCGGCCAGAGGGAGATGCCCGCGCCGACGTCGCCGAACCCGGGTGCTTTCTCGAAGACGGTGACCGTCCAGCCGACCCGGTGCAGCCCCGCGGCCGCCGCCAGTCCGCCGATGCCGCCGCCGACCACTATCGCGTGCATGGCGCCTCCTCTACATCTGTAGAGCACTCTACACCTGTAGAGTGCGATGCGTGGAACGGGTTGATGTGATTGCCGACGCGGCGATCGCCGTGATCGCCGCGGAGGGCATGCGCGGGCTGACCCACCGGGCGGTGGATCGCGAGGCGGGGCTGCCGGTCGGGTCGACGTCGTACTACGCGCGCACGCGGGCGGCGCTGCTGGAGCTGACGATTTCGCGGATCGTGGTGCTGGACCAGGCGCCGCCGCGGTCTTCGGGCTCGCTGGCGGAGTTCGTGGCGGGTTACGCGTTCGACGCGATCACTTCGGGACGGACGCGGATGCTGGCGCGGTACGAGTTCGCGCTGGAGGCCACGCGGCGGCCGGAGTTGCGCGCGGTGTACGACGAGGGCGGGTTGCAGATCCGCCGCCAAGCGGCGGCCGCTCTGGAGGCGGCCGGGTCGTCGGCCCCCGAGCGGCACGCGAGGATCGTGGTGGACTGGATGGAGGGCACGATCTTCGGCGCGCTGGCGGGGACGGGCTCCCTGGCGCCCCCCGACCTGGCCGCGCTGGAAGCGAGCGCCCGGGAGATTCTCGCGGGGATCGGCGTGGAGTGACTTCGCCGCCGCGAGCCGATGGTGCACCAGGAGGCCGCGGACCGGAACCTGCGCACGATCGACGCGACCTGCCCCGGACGGCCGGGGATCACCCGGCTTCCCGTCCGGCCAGTTGGGTGCGGGTGGCGAGGGTGCGGGGGTGGTCCGGTCCCAGCACCCGCACCTGGTCGGCGAGCAGTCCTTCGAGCTCCTCCGCGGCCCCGTCGGGGTCGCCGGAGAGCACCCGCCAAGCGGCGAGATTGGTGCGGACGCTGTGGGTCTGCGGGTGGTCCCGGCCGAGCACCCGCAGGTGGTCGCGAAGAACTTGCTCCAACTCTTCGACCGCGTCGGCGGGTTCGCCCGCCAGGCCCCGCAGATCGGCCAGGTTGATCCGGGTGATCAACGTGCGAGGGTGGTCCGGGCCCAGCACCCGCAGCTGGTCGGCCAAGAGCTCCTGGGCCACTTCGGCAAGGTCGGCCGTGTCACCGGCGTCTCTGCGCATGGCCACGAGATTGCTGCGGGTGAGGAGGATCTGGGGGTGGTCCGGACCGAGCACCCGCAGCTGGTCGGCGAGCAGCTCCTCCAGGGCCCCGACGGCGCCGGTGAAGTCGCGTCCTTGCGCACGGCAGAACGCGATGTTGCCGCGGGTGACGAGGGTGAGGGGGTGGTCCGGACCGAGGAGCCGCAGCTGATCGGCGAGGAGCTCCTCGTAGGCCTGGGCGGCGGCCGCGAAGTCCCCGCTTTCCCCGCGCCAAAAGGCGAGGTTGCTCCGGGTGCTGAGCGTGTGGGGATGCGAGGGGCCCACCACGCGCAGGTGGTCGGCCAGCAGCTCCTCGAGCGCTTCGACCGCGGCGGCAAGATCGCCGGCGGCCCCCCGCCGGCCGGCGAGCTCGGCTCGGGAGCTGAGGGTGTGGGGATGGTCCGGACCGAGGATCCGCAAGCGATCGGCCAGCAGCTCCTCGAGCGCTTCGACGGCGCCGGCGGGGTCACCGGCTTCCCCGCGCCACCGGGCGAGGCTGTTGCGGACGGTCAGTGTTCGCGGGTCGTCCGGCCCCAGCACGCGGCGATAGTCGGGCAGCAGTTCCTCGAGCATCCGGGCCGCACCGGCCGGGTCGCCGGCCTCACCCCGCCAGTAGGCGAGGTTGTTGCGGGTGATGAGGGTGGTCTCGTCGTCCGGGCCGAGGAGGCGCAGCTGGAGGTCGAGCAACTCGCCGAGCGCTTCGGCCGCGCCGGCCGGATCGCCGGCTTCTCCGCGCCGGGCGGCGAGGTTGGCTCTGGTGGTCAGGGTGTCGGGGTGGACCGGGCCGCAGAGCCGCAGCCGATCCGCGAGCAGCTCCTCGAGCACCTGGACGGCGCCGGTGGCATCTCCCGCTTCGCCGCGCCACGTGGCGAGGTTCGCGCGGGCGATGAGGGTGTCGGAGTGGTCGGCGCCGAGATAACGGAGCGCGCGGTTGTGGAGCCGGGTGGCCGCGGCGATGGCCGATTCGAGCAGGCCGGCCTCGCCGAGGCTCTCCACCGCGCGGAAGTTCAGCGGATGCCCGGCCGGATCCCAGAGCGCGTGCTCGGCGGTCTCCTGGAGGACGACGGTGTTGGCGTGCAGGGCTCGGCGCAGTTCGTGGTCGTCTTCGATGTCGGGCCAAACGTCGGAAAGCGCGTCCGCGGCCGCCCACGCCAAGTCGTCGAGGGTTTCCGCACCGAGCGAGTCACGAACGGCGCGCTGGACGAGCGCGTGTACCCGGACGGCGCGCTGGGGCTCGGCCGGATCCAGGGACAGCAGGCTGAACCGGTGCAGGAACTCCAGCCCGGCCTCGACCTGCCCGGCCGTGACCTCGCGGTCGAGGCGGTCGGCGAGGTGGTTCGCGACCGCCTCGGTGGTGAACGCCGCGAGCGGGATGCCGGCGGGATCGAGAAGCGCGCTGAACTCCAGGACCGGCCGGGCGACACCGGCGGGCTCCAGCCGGTCGGCGGCGTCGATCGACACCGCCCAGGTCGCGGCGACGGTCTGTTCGTGCTCGTCCGGGAGCTCCTGCTCCTTCGGGAGCACGTCACGCAAGGCCGTCCGGCGTTCGGCCAGTCGTCCGCGGTAGCCGGCCGTTTCGAGCAGGGGCTTGTTGATCAGGTACGCGGCGGCCTGCGCGAGCGCCAGCGGCAGGTGCCCCAGGTCGTCCGCCAGGGCCGTCAGCTCCGCCTTCCCGCTGTCGGTGCGCGCGCGGTCCGGGAGCTTTTCGGTCAGGTAGCCGAGTCCTTCGGACGGCGTGTACAGGCCGACTTCGACGATCTGCCGCCGGTGCCCGCGCAGTGCGGCGTCGCGGCGGCGGGTGGTCGTCAGGACCTGACCCGAGGCCGAGTGCGGCGGCCACAGACCGGTCAGGTGGTCGGGCTGCTGGAGGTCGTCGAGGACGATCAGCCACCGGCGGGCGGTTTCGGCCAGCCAGCTCAGGAGCCGCCGCACCGCACGTTCCGGCGCCGCCGGGTCCGCGCCGAGCAGATCCGCGGCGACGTCGGTGTAGGCCGCGACGATCGCGTCGCGGCTGCGCGCCGGAATCCACAGCACCAGGTCGACCGCGCCCGTGTCCCACGCGGTGTGGGCGTGATCGGCGGCGACCTGGGTCTTGCCCACGCCGCCCAGCCCGGTGAGGACGCTCGTCGAGCCGGCGCCGGCCAGCTGCCCGGCGACGTCCCGGTGCCGGAACGCGTCGGCCCGGACCGGCACCGCGCCGAACATCCGCCGCTCCCGCCGCGGGTCCGGGGTCCGGGGCCGCGGGGTGTTCTCCAGGAACTCCGTCAAGGTGTGGTGGTGGCCGCGAAGCCGCTTGAGCGTGGCTTCGAGGGACAGGTCGGCCCCATTGGCGCGCCCGACGGAGACGCAAGCCTTCGCGTACGCCGCGACCCGCCCCCACGGAGGGGCTTTCTTGAACTTCCCGGCCAGCAGGTCCGAGAGAGAAGTCCTGGTCAGCGCGTTGTCGTAGTCCTGAACGCAGGCCAGCAGCTGCCTCTGCGACGGATTTCCGGCCGCGGCGAGCACCTCGGCCAGTTTGCCGGCGAACCAGTCCTGCGGACTCGTCCCTGCGTCCACCGGCCCTCCTGTTCCGGAACCGTCCGGATCCCGGACCCCGGAAACCCCGCCCACCAGCTCGGCAGCGCGGCGCGTCCGGGTCACACCGGGATCGACCCTACCGAACGGCGCCGTCCCCCATCGTGGTCGACAGCACGCCGGTCACCACCACGAGGAGGAAAATCATGCGCCGGTACCAGCCCCGCCCGTTGGTCCGCACGGTGCTCACCGGGATCGTCTCCGGAATCGTCCGCACCCTGCTCGACCTGCTCGTCCGCCACCTGGGCGGCTGACGAGGCCGGGGCCGGCCGAGGAGACTCGGCCGGCCCCGGACGTCAGGCGTCCCGGCGGCGCAACACCGCCGTACCCGCCAGCAGCGCCACGGCCGCCCACGCCGCGCAGATCAGGAGACCCACCCAAGGCGCGTACGGCGCCACCGTCATCGTGATCGGGTTCGGCTGTCCCGCCTCCACCATCGCGTTCACGCCCGCGATGCCCGGGAAGTACGGCATGGCCTCCGGCAGGCCCAGCGAGGCCACGATCAGCGGCAGCGGAACCAGCAGCACGACCACCGACACCAGCGTCCCCGCCGCGCTGCGCAGCGCCCACGCCAATCCCGTGCACAGCAAGCCGAGCAGGGCGAAGTACCCGCCCATGCCCGTCGCCGTGGTGAAGCCCTCTTCGAGGGACGTCGGCAGGCCGTGGCCGTCCATCACCACGCGGGCCAGCACCATGCCCGCGCACGACAGCAGCACTCCGTACGCGAACAGCACCGGCAGGGCCACCGCCGCCTTGGCCAGGGCCACGCGGGGCCGGACCGGGGTCCACAGCAGCGTCGAACGGATTCCGCCGCCCGCGTACTCGCTCGTGACGAACAACGTCGCCAGGGCGATCACCGCGAACTGGGCCAGGTAGAAACCACCGCCCAGGGCGATCGTGTGGGCGCCCTGGGGCTGGTCGCCGATGCGCTGGGCGATGGCCGACACCGTGCTGTAGAACAACATCAGCGCCGTTCCGCCCACCAGGCACCACCAGGTCGCGCGGACCGACCAGAACTTCGTCCACTCCGCCGCCACCGCGCCCGGCAGGCCGCCTCCTCGCACTTCCACCGCCGCCGTCATGCCGAAACCCCGTATTCCACCGAAGAAGCCGTCAGTTCCATGTACGCCTGCTCGAGCGACGCCGTCCGCTCGGCGAGGCCGTGCACGCGGATCCCGAGCTCGTGCACCAGGTCGCCGACGCGGGTGACGCCGATGCCGTCCACCACCAGTTCGCCCGGCTCGCCCGGGTGTGTCAGCCCGCCTTCGGCGCGCAACCGCGCGTCCAGCGAAGCGCGCTCGGCGTCGGCCGGGACGAGGACCGAGACCGTCGTGCGGGAATTGCCCGCGATGAACTCCGCCACCGGGGCGTCGGCCAGCAGCTTGCCCTTGCCGATCACCACCAGGTGGTCGGCGGTCAGCTGCATCTCGCTCATCAGGTGGCTGGAGACGAACACCGTCCGCCCCTCGGCCGCCAGGGAGCGCATCAGCTGGCGGACCCAGCGGACGCCGTCCGGGTCGAGGCCGTTGACCGGCTCGTCGAACAGCAGCACGCCGGGGTCGCCGAGCAGCGCGCCCGCGATCCCCAGCCGCTGGCCCATGCCGAGGGAGAACTGGCCGGCGCGCTTGCCGGCGACGTCGGACAGCCCGACCGTCGCCAGCACTTCCTCGACCCGGCTCGCCGCGATGCCGTTGCTGCGGGCCATGGCCAGCAGGTGCTTGCCGGCGCTGCGGCCGGGGTGCAGGGCCTTGGCGTCGAGCAGCGCGCCGACCTCGCGCAGGGGGTGCCGCAGTTCCGCGTACCGCTTCCCGCCGACCAGGGCTTCGCCCGCCTGCGGGTGGTCGAGCCCGACCGTCATCCGCATGGTCGTCGACTTCCCGGCGCCGTTGGGGCCGAGGAAACCGGTCACCTGGCCCGGTTGGACGTCGCAGGTGAGCGCGTCGACGACGGTCTTCTCCCCGTAGCGCTTCGTGAGTCCCCTGAGTGTGATCATGCGTCGAAGTCTGCGGCCCGCGGGGGCGCGCGGGCATCGGACGACGGTCGCGGGCCGCCCCCGACTTTCGTCAGGTGCGGCGGCGGGTGTGCCGGGTCGGGACGGCGCCGGCCGGGTCCTCCGGCCAGGGGTGCTTCGGGTAGCGGCCGCGCAGGTCGGCGCGCACGGCCGGGTAGCCGGACGTCCAGAACGACGCGAGGTCGGCGGTGATCGCGGCCGGGCGGCCGGCGGGGGAGAGCAGGTGCAGCACCACCGGGACGCCGGCGATCACCGGCGTTTCGGTCCAGCCGAAGGTCTCCTGGAGCTTGACGGCGAGGACGGGCTGGTCACCGCGGTAGTCGACGCGGATGTGGGACCCCGACGGCACTTCGAGGCGGTCCGGGGCGAGGTCGTCGAGCTTCGCCGCTTCGGGCCAGGGGAGGAGGGCCTTCAGGGCGGTACCGGCGTTGATGTTCGCCAGGTCGGCTTTCCGGCGGGCCGTGCCGAGGTCCAGCCAGCTGTCCACATCGGACAGCAGGGCGGCGTCGCCGACCGGTGGCCACGGCGGGCCGAGGACGCGGTGCAGGAAGGCCAGCCGCTCGCGGAGGCGGGTCGCGTCCTGGCTCCACCTGAGGAGGCCGAGCCCTTCGGTTTTCAGGCCGGCGACGAGGGCGTCGTGGACGTCGGCGTCCTTGAGCGGCCTCTCGGACAGGACGATGGCACCGAGCTTGCGGACGCGCCGGGCGACGACATCGCCGTCCCAGGTCACTTCGTCCACTTCGGACACCCGCCCGGCGCGGACGGCGAGGGTTTCGTCGGCGGCCGCGGCGAGCCGGATGGTGCCATGGACGCGGCCGGGATCGCGGGTGGCCTCGGCGATCGCCAGCCACTCGGCGTCGAGGCCGCTGCCGGGCGGGAGTTCGGCGGCGGTGCCGCCGGCCATGAGGTAGACGGGCGCACCGCCGGGCCGCCGTCTGGCGAGCCGCTCAGGATGGGCCAGGGCGACGACGAGGGCAGGGTCGGGCCGGTGGCCACCGGGCGCGGGAACGGAACTCGCGTGATCGGGAATGGAACTCGCGTGATCGAGGGCGGAACTCGCGTGATCGGGGCCGGAACTTGCGTGTTTGGGGGCGGGACTCGCGTGTTTGGGGCCGGAACTGGCGGTCGACGGGGAACGGCCGGCCCGGTCGCGGGACACGAGACCCTCCAGACGCTGGACCTCGCGCTTCCAGCGTCGCGAGCCCTCGTCGCCCGCCGAGCCCAGGCGGCGTAGTTCCGCGTTCACGTCCGTCAGCGTCGCGCCCGCGTCCAGGAGCGCCACGACCTCCGCCGCGTGGCGAGCGCCCACTTCCGCGGCCCCGTCCAGCAACGCCCGGGCCAGCCGCGGGTGCAGGCCCAGCTCCGCCATCCGGCGGCCGCGCGGGGTCACCGTTCCGTCCTCGGCCGTCGCGCCCAGCGTCACCAGCAGTGCCCGGCCCGCCGCGAGCGCACCCTCGCCCGGCGGGTCCCACCAGGCGAGCCCGCTGCCGTCCGGGGTCGACCAGCACGCCAGCTCCAGCGCCAGCCGGGCCAGTTCGGCCGTGCGGATCTCCGGCTCCGGGTACGCCGGCAGCGTCGCCTGTTCGTGCTCGGCCCAGCAGCGGTACGCCCGTCCCGGCGCCTCCCGCCCCGCGCGGCCGGACCGCTGGGCGGCCACCGCGGCCGAGACCCGCACCGTCGCCAGCCCAGGCAACCCGCGCCGGTGGTCGACGCGCGGCACCCGCGCCAAGCCCGAGTCCACCACCGCGCGCACGCCCGGGACCGTCAGGCTCGACTCCGCCACCGCCGTCGCCAGCACCACCCGCCGCCGGTCGCGCGGCCGCAGTGCGTCGTCCTGGTGCGCGGCCGACAACCGGCCGTGCAGGGGGAGAACGTCCACACCGGACAGCGGCAGCAACCCTTTCGTGCGGGCGATTTCCCCGGCTCCGGGCAGGAAGGCGAGCACATCGCCCTCGCCCGAGGACAACGCCGTCCGGACAGCGCGGGCGACGCAGGCCTCGATCCGCTCACCGCGGGCCGGCGGGACGTAGGAGAACTCCACCGGGTACGTCCGGGCCGTGGCCTCGACCACCGGGGCGTCGCCGAGCAACGCGGCCAGCCGCCCGGAGGCGACCGTCGCCGACGTCGCCAGCAGGCGCAGGTCCTCCCGCAGCCCCGCGCGGACGTCCAGGAGCAGGGCCAGCAGCAGGTCCGCGTCCAGGTGCCGTTCGTGGCACTCGTCGAGCAGGACCGTCGACACCCCGGGCAGCTCCGGGTCACCCTGCACGCGCCGGACCAGCAGCCCCGACGTCACGACCTCGATCCGGGTCCGCGCCGACACCTTCCGGTCGCCGCGCACCGCGTAACCCACCGTCTCGCCGACCGGCTCACCCAGCAGCGCCGCCATCCGCGCCGCCGCCGCGCGGGCCGCCAGCCGGCGCGGCTCGGCCACCACGACCCGGCCCTCGCTCGCTGCGGACAAGGCGAGCGGGACCAGCGTCGTCTTGCCCGTGCCGGGCGGCGCCACGAGCACCGCGGCACCACGGGCGTCCAGCGCGGCGACGACGTCGGGCAGCACGGACCGGACCGGCAGGTCGGGCAGCTTCACTTCGACGTGACCTCAGGGGGCGGGGGCAGCTGGTAGCCGGACGGGCCGATGTTCGCGTTGAGCGAGCGCAGCCATTCGCCCGAGGAGATCATCTTCCGGATCGCGTCGTCGACCGCGGCCACCCCCTGGGTGTCGTCCTTGCGCAGGCCGATGCCGTAGTTCTCCTTCGAGAACGGCTTCCCGACGATCTTCAGCAGCTCCGGGTCGCGGGCGACGTACCCGGCCAGGATCACCGCGTCCGTGGTCACCGCGTCGATCTGCCCGGCGAGCAGCGCGGTCACGCAGTCGGAGTACCGCGGGTACTCGACCAGCTGGACGGCCTGCGCGTACTTGTCCTTCACCTGCTGCGCCGGCGTCGACCCGGTCACCGAGCACAGCCGGCGGCCGTTGAGCGCCTCGGGCCCGGCGATGTCGGCCGACGTCCGGCGCACCAGCAGGTCCTGGCCCGTGGTGAAGTACGGGCCGGCGAACGACACGACCTGCTTGCGCTTGTCGGTGATCGAGTAGCTCGCCACGACCAGGTCGACGGCGCCGGAGGTGAGGTCCGTCTCCCGCGTCGCCGACGTCGTCTCGCGCCACGTGATGTCCTTCGCGGGGACACCGAGCTCACTCGCGACGAAAGTCGCGACATCGACGTCGAACCCGACGAACCGGCCGTCGATGGTGTGCTCCGAAAGCCCCGGCGCGTCGAACCGGATGCCGATGGTCAGGTGATCCGTGGCACTCGCCCGGGTGACGAGCGAGTCCGTGGGCGACACCTTCGCCGGACCGCACGCCGACGCCGTGACCAGCAGCAACGCCGAGCCGAGGAGCGTGCGCCATCGCATCCGGCCGCTCCCTCCGCCTCACGTTGTTCTCAGGTCCCCCCGTTAGCCTAAGTGCGTGGTGCGACCGTCCCAACCCGTGCTGAACACCGCCGGCACGCTCGCCCGGCTCGGGCTGGCGGCCGTCTGGCTCGTTTCCGGTGCGCTCAAGCTGGCGGATCCCGGCCAGACGCTGATCGCCGTGCAGGCGTACGAGGTGCTGCCGGACGCACTCGAAAACGTGGTGGCCATCGCGCTGCCGCTCGTGGAACTCGTGCTCGGGCTGCTGCTGCTCGCGGGCCTGGCGACCCGGTGGGCCGCCGCGGCCGCGCTGGTGCTGCTCGTGGTGCTCATCGCCGGCATCGCCCAGTCGTGGGCGCGCGGGCTGAGCATCGACTGCGGGTGCTTCGGCGGCGGCGGGCAGGTGGCGGCGGGGCAGACCGAGTACCCGCAGGAGATCCTCCGCGACACGGGGTTCGCGCTGCTGGCCGGCTGGCTGGTGGTGCGGCCGCGCACGTGGCTGTCGCTCGACGGGTGGCTGGCGCGAGGTCGCGGGAACTCGGGCGAGCCCGGGCACGACTACTCGGGTATCGCGGAAGGGAACTGATACACAGTGGGTGGAGCTGAACGGACCGCGCGGAAACGCCGTCAGGCGGCGCAGGCCGGTTCGAACGTGGTCGCGCAGGCCAGGGGAACGTCCGGGGACCGGCGGAAGTGGATCATCGGGATCGGGGCCGTGGTCGTGGTGGCCGCGCTGGTGATCGGCGGCGTGATCTGGACGATCGCGGACCGGAACCGGACCGAGGGCCAGATCATCGACGCGGGCAAGACGACGAACTCGCTGGCGGGCGACGTCACGCAGAAGCGCGACGGCGTGGTCGTCACCGTGGGCAAGCCGGGCGCCAAGGCCTCGATCGACGTCTACGCCGACTTCCTCTGCCCGATCTGCGGTGAGTTCGAGAAGCAGTACAAGAGCGGCATCGAGCAGGCGATCAACGACGGCAAGCTGCAGGTGCGCTACCACATGGTCCCGCTGCTCAACGAGCGCTCCAGCCCGCCGGGCTACTCGCTCGACTCGGCGAACGCGGCGCTGGCCGCGGCCGACGCCGGCAAGTTCCTCCAGTTCCACGACGCGCTGTTCGCCAACCAGCCCGAAGAGGGCAAGCGCGGCTACGACAAGGCGCAGCTGATCGAACTCGGCAAGAACGTCGGCATCACCGACGCCGCATTCGCCCAGACGGTGAACGCCGGCACCTACGACCAGCAGCTGAACACCGCGTTCCAGCAGATCGAGAACGACCCGAAGCTGGCGCAGGACTTCGGCGGCGGGCAGACCGGGTTCGGCACGCCGACGGTCACCGCGAACGGCTCGATCGTGTCCTGGCAGGACCCGGGCTGGCTCGCCAAGGTCACCGGCTGACTCCGGGCAATTCGCCCACCCGGGTACGGACTCTCGACTAGGCTGATTCCGCACCAGGGGAACCGGGGGTGCCGCGTGCGCGTCGCACCCCCGGTGACAGGAGGGGTCAGTGGACGGTTTTCACGTCGATGAGGGCGCGTACACGCGGTACGCGCGCGAAGTCGACCCGCTCGGGGAAGACGTCAAAGGCGCGGCCGACAAGCACGTCGGCCCGCACGTGACGCTCGGCGGCCACGGCTTTTCGGAGATGGGCGGCGAGTCCGGCTTCTCCGGCGCCTACAGCGGCCGGATGCGCGCGCTGCAGGAGAAGCTGCGCCGCGTCGGCGGCGGCTGGGGGCAGGTCGGCGAGGCCGCGCGGCAGACCGATCGCAACTACGCGGCGGTCGAAGGCGAACACGGCGACGTCCTCCGGCGGCTCGGCGGCGATTCATGACCGAGCACACCGACCAGCTCGTCCGGCACCACCTGGACACGACGAACCAGTTCGCGCAGAAACTGCGCCACGACCCGGCGGCCATCGGCGGCGCACGGGACGCCCACCACGCCTTGCAGACGTCGGTGGGCCGCTCCCGCGACGTCGCCTCGGAGCAGCGCGTCAACCTGGCCTCGGCCACCTCCGGCTCGACGACCGACCGCGCCACGGCGACGTCGCAGAGCCTGGAGAAGGAGGTCCAGGACCTCCTCGACGAGAGTGCCGAGATCGAGAAGGCCGTCGCCGAGGCGGCCGAGACGCTGCACGTCGGCGAGATCAAGAACGACCAGGTCCGCGACCAGATCATCAAGGAGATCGCGGCGTCGATGAAGGCGCTGGAAGCGGTCAAGACCATCCAGCCGCCGGAGAGCCGCGGCGCCGCTTCGCGCGACATCCTGATGAAGCTGCAGACGAAGATCAGCCAGCTCACCGGCCAGGCGGCGACGTTCAGCGAGCAGACGATCAACGACCTGACCGCGATCGGCACCCGCCTCGGCGGCGAAGAGCAGTCGACGTCGTCCTCGTCGGCGGCCTCGACCAAGGTCGGGTCGTCGTTCAACAGCAACAGCGGGTACTCCGGCGGATCGGACGGCGGGGGCGGCGGTGGCGGTGGGGGCGGCGGCGCCGTCCACAAGCCGCGGCTGCCGGTCGCGATCCCGCCGCAGCCCGGCAGCGGCGTCGCGATCAACCTGCCCGGCGGCAAGCAGGTGATGGCGCCGAACGAAACCGCGGCCAAGGCGGTGCGCAACGCGCTCGCGCAGCTCGGCGTGCCGTACGTCTGGGGCGGCACCGCCCGAGGTGTCGGCCTCGACTGCAGCGGGCTGACCATGACGTCGTACCAGGACGCCGGCCTGCAGCTGCCGCGGACGGCGGCGCAGCAGACGGTCGGCGCCGAGGTGCCCTCGATCGACCAGCTGCTGCCCGGCGACCTCGTCGTCTGGTCCGGTCACGTGGCGATGGTGATCGGCGACGGCCAGATGATCGAGGCGGGCGACCCGGTGCAGATCAGCAAGATCCGCACCACGAACGCGGGACAGTCGTTCATCGGTTTCTACCGGCCCACGGGGTGATGGCTTTGGCTGACTTCGACGTCGAACTGGCGTCCGCGCGGATCGCCGAGCAGGCGTCCCGGGCGGGCGCCGAGGTGTCCGCGCGGCTCGAGCGCTCGGGCCCGGTGGTGGGCAAGGCCGCGTCCGGCGGCATCGAGGTCCAGGTGGCGCCGGGCGGGCTGCTCACCGGCCTGTCGATCCACCGGTCCGAGCTGCGGCAGGGGTCCGCGGTGCTGGCCGACCGGATCTTCGAGCTGGCCCAGCGCGCGACCCGGCGGGCGGGCGACCGGATGTACCACGCGCTGGCCTCGGCCGTTCCCGCGGACCAGCTGGAAACCCTGGGCTACCAGCCGATCCCGGACGACGACCCGGACGCCGAGACGTACTCGTACGGAGAGGGACAGCGGTGATCACGACCCGGCAGCTGATCGCCCAGGCCCGGGCGCGCGAAGAGGCGATGTCCCGGGTCGAGGAGCTCCTGGCCTCGGCTTCCGGCACGGCGCACGACCGCGACGGGCAGGTCGAGGTGACGGTGGATTCGCGGGGGAAGCTGCTGCGGCTGTGGCTCGCGCCGTCGGCGGTGGAGCTGGGCGAGGGCCTGGGCCCACTGGTGGTGGAGATCGCCCAGGCGGCCATGCGCGAGGCCACGCAAGACGGGTACAACAAGGTCGCCCTGCTGGTGGGCGAGGACATGACGGCCATGATCGAGCAGATGACGGGGATGCCGGCGCCGGCCCGGGCGGCGGACGACGACCCGGGGATGACGGTCGAGGAGTTCCAGCGGCTGCGGGAGGAGCGACTGGGGTCCGCGCCTGCTTCTGCCGCTCCCGCTTCTCCCGCTTCGAGTGTCGAAGACGAGGACGCCTACTGGGAGAGCTTCGACCCGGCTTCGCTGCGCTCGGATCGGTGAGCAGCCCCCGTTTTCCACGCTACCGGAGGGGGCCGACACTTTGAGCGCTCGCCGGGTGGTTGCCTGGCCGGGTTTCCACAACACGCGGGATCTGGGTGGGCTGCCGACGACGTCCGGGCGGACGACCCGGTTCGGGGCCTTCTTCCGGGCGGCGGACCTGCGGTTCGTCACCGGCGAGGGGTGGGCGCAGGCGCGGGCCGCGGGGGTCCGCACCGTCGTCGACCTCCGGAACGCAGACGAGATCCGGCCCGCGGCGGACGCCCGGACCGCGCTGGCGGGTTCGGCGCAGTTCACCCCGGACACCGCGGGGCCGGTCACCCCGGCCGGGATCGCGCGGCTCGAAGTCCCGATTGACGACGTCGACGACCTCGCCCTCTGGCAGCACATCAACGGCGCCGGGCTCAACGGTTCCCCGCTCTACTACCCGGTTTTCCTCCGGGAGAAGGCCGGCCGCTGCGCCGCGGTCGTCAAGGCGATGGCCCACGCCGATCCCGGCGGGGTGCTGTTCCACTGCGGCATGGGGCGCGACCGGACGGGCCTGGTCACCCTGGTGCTGCTCGCACTGGCCGACGTCGAACCGCGGGCGATCGCCGCCGACTACGCCCTGTCGGCCGAAGCCACGGCGGCGCTGGTCGCCGCGATGGGTGCCGACGACCAGGGGCCGTTCATCCGGGCCGCCCTGGCGAAGCACGGGACCACGCTCGAAGGGGCCGTGCTGGCGACCCTGGATGGGTTCGACGTCGAGCGCTACCTGCTCGGCGCCGGTGTCACCGGGAGTGAACTCCGCGCGGTTCGCGCCCGGTTGGCCGGGTAGCGCTTTCGGCCGGCGGTCCCGGTGAGCGGAAACCGAGTTCGCTGAGAGGTCTGGACCAGCTGCGTACTGCTGTGTCTTAATCCAAGGCGTGAATTTTGGTCTCTCGACGAGGAGGACCCGGATGCGCCTCGGACGCAGGCTGGGCATCGGCGCGCTGGCCGTGGGCTTGCTGCTCACCTCGGAAACGCCCGCGCTCGCCGGAAACGGCCCCGCCTACAAGGATTCCTGGCGCCCGGTCAAGGTCCGGGTGGCCGATCTGCTCTCGCGGATGTCCCTCGACGACAAGCTCGGCCAGATGATGCAGGCCGAACGGCTCGGCGTCAAAAGCCCGGCCGACGTCACCACCGGGCGGCTCGGGTCGCTGCTCTCCGGGGGCAGTTCGCAGCCGACGCCGAACACGCCCGTCACCTGGGCCGACATGTACGACGGCTTCCAGAAGGCCGCGCTCGCCACGCCGCTCGGCATTCCGCTCATCTACGGCGTCGACGCCGTCCACGGCCACAACGGCCTCTACGGCGCCACCGTCTTCCCGCACAACATCGGCCTCGGGGCGACGCGCGATCCGCGGCTCGTCGAGAAGATCGGGCGCGCCACCGCCGAAGAGGTGTCCGGCACCGGGATCGACTGGGACTTCGCGCCCTGCCTGTGCGTCGCCCGCAACGACCGGTGGGGCCGGACCTACGAATCCTTCGGCGAGGTTCCGCAACTCGCCACCGAAATGACGTCGATCATCACCGGGCTGCAGGGGAACCGGCTGGACCGGCCCGGCTCGGTCCTCGCCACCGCCAAGCACTACGTCGGTGACGGCGGCACCGTCGGCGGAGTCAACGAAGGCAACACCGAGCTCGGTGAGCAGGAACTGCGCGCGATCCACCTGCCGCCGTTCAAGGCCGCGATCCGGCGCGGGGTCGGCTCGGTGATGATCTCCTACAGCAGCTGGAACGGCGTCAAGATGCACGCCGGCTCGTACCTGATCAACGACGTCCTCAAGAAGGAACTCGGCTTCACCGGGATCGTCGTCTCCGACTACAACGGCGTCGACAAGATCGACGGCAAGTCCGGGTTCACGCCCGAAGAGGTCGAGGCCTCGATCAACGCCGGCATCGACATGGTCATGGTGCCCTTCGAGTGGCAGAAGTTCATCGACACGCTGCGGTCGCTGGTCGAGCAGGGCCGCGTGCCGATGGCGCGGATCGACGACGCCAACCGGCGCATCCTCACCAAGAAGTTCGAGCTCGGCCTGTTCGAGCACCCGCTGACCGACCGGCGGTTCCTGGCCACCATCGGCAGCAAGCCGCACCGGGACCTCGCGCGCCAGGCCGTGCGGGAATCGCAGGTGCTGCTGAAGAACGAGCACCACGTCCTGCCGCTTTCGCGGCGCAGCAAGATCTTCGTGGCCGGCAAGAGCGCCGACGACCTCGGCAACCAGTCCGGCGGCTGGACGGTCGGCTGGCAGGGCACCAGCGGGCCCGTCATCCCGGGCACCACCATCCTGCAGGGCGTGCGGCAGAAGTCGCCGGACGTCACCTTCGCCAAGGACGGCACGGGGATCGACGGCAGCTACGACGTCGCCGTCGCGGTCGTGGGGGAGACGCCGTACGCCGAAGGCAAGGGCGACCGGCCGCAGGGGATGGGACTGGACGTGACCGACCTCGCCACGCTGCAGAAGCTGAAGGACTCCGGCGTGCCGACGGTGGTCGTGCTGGTGTCCGGGCGGCCGCTCGACATCGCCGCGCAGCTGCCGGACTGGGCCGGGCTCGTCCAATCCTGGCTGCCCGGCAGCGAGGGCCAGGGCGTCGCCGACGTCCTCTTCGGCGACTACAACCCGACCGGCAAGCTGCCGGTGACCTGGATGCGCAGCGCCGACCAGCAGCCGATCAACGCCGGCGACGGCAAGCCCGCGCTGTTCCCGTTCGGCTTCGGCCTGCACTACTCGCGCCACTGGTGATCCCCGTCCCCCACCGGAAAGGTTCCCGCATGCCCCGCCGTCCCCTGCTCAGAATTCTCGCCTTTTTCGCCGCCTGCTTAGGACTTTCGCTCGGCGCTCCGGCGGTGCACGCCGCGACACCGTTCAAGGTGCTGGCCTTCTACAGCGGCAGCTACGACGCTGCGCACATCAGCTTCGAGAAGGAAGCCAACGTCTGGTTCCCGCAGCAGGCGGCGGCGAACGGGTTCACCTACACCGCGACGACCGACTGGAACCGGCTCACGAGCCTCACCAAGTCCACCGCCGACGTCGTGCTGTTCCTCGACGACCAGCCGCAGTCGGCGGCCCAGTTCCAGGGCTTCCAGAAGTACATGCAGAACGGCGGCGGGTTCTTCGGCTTCCACGTCACCGCCTACAACGACAGCTCGACGCCGTCGTACGCGAACTGGTTCCACAACGACTTCCTCGGCACCGGCCGGTTCACGTCGAACACGTGGGGCCCGACGCCGGAGACGTTGAAGATCGAAAACCGCACGCACCCGTCGACGGCGAACCTGCCGGCGACGATCCGGTCGTCGACGTCGGAGTGGTACGCCTGGCAGAACGACCTGCGGCAGAACGGCAACATCACCATCCTGGCGTCGATGGACCAGTCCACGTTCCCGATCGGCACCGACCCGAACCAGACCTGGTACAGCGGCTACTACCCGATCGCGTGGACGAACAAGAACTACAAGATGCTGTACGCCAACTTCGGCCACAATGCGATGAACTACGAGACGAACACGGCGCTGTCCTCGACGTTCGAGAGCGCGGACCAGAACCGGTTCGTGCTGGACGGCCTGAAGTGGCTCGGCGGCGGCTCGACCGGCCCGACCGACCCGGGCACGATCGACCCGGCGGCCTGGTACGCGGTGACGAACAAGGCGTCGGGCAAGTGCATCGACGCCCGCGCGGCCGCGAGTGCGAACGGCACGGTGATCCAGCAGTACACGTGCAACGGAACGACGGCCCAGCAGTACCAGTTCGCCCCGACGAGCGGCGGTTTCGACCGGATCAACAACCGGACGAACGCCGCCCAGGTCATCGACGTGACGGACGTGTCGACGGCGGACAACGCGGGCCTGCAGCTGTGGTCCTACAGCGGCGGCAACAACCAGCAGTGGCAGCCGGTGGCCGAGGGGAGCGGGTACTACCACTTCGTCGCCCGCCACAGCGGCAAGTGCCTGACCGTGCCGGGCTCGTCCACCGCGGACAGTGTCCAGCTGGTCCAGGCGGCCTGCAGCGGCAGCGCCGCTCAGTCGTTCAAGGTCGCCTAGCGGGTCGTGAGTGTTTAGGCGGGTTAGAACCCGCC
>NZ_JBSGJD010000120.1:0-27386 GCF_053605405.1 Amycolatopsis sp. NPDC003861 | reverse complement strand
GTCGCGCTCGTGGCCGTCCTGCTCGTGCTCGGCGGGGTGCGCTGGCTGGTCCGCCGCCGTCGCGCGGCCGCCGAGCCGGTCGAGCCCGCCTCCGGCGGCGCGGCCAGCCCGGCCTCGATCTGGAGGGCCCGCCCGACGCCGACCGACGCGGAGTAGTCGGCCACGGCCCAGAACAGCCCCACGCTGACCAGCACGAATGCCGCCACCCACTCGGCGGTCGCCACCGCGGCGGGCACCACCCGGCCGGACCGGGCCGCGAGCAGGCGTGACGCGGACACGAGGAACAGCACGCCGAGGGAGAGCCCGGCGCCGGGAACCGCGTACGACGAGGCGAACGCTTCGGGACGCACCACGCCGACGGCCGCCACGGCGAGCCCGGCCACCCCGCCCGCGACGGCGACCGGGGTCGCGAGCCGGAGCAGCCGTTGCCAAGCCGCGTCACCGAGCCGGGCGCGCAGGAAGCGGTACAGCCACAGCAGCGCCAGCACCCCCGCCAGCACGACGGCGATCGGGGCGAAGAGATCGTCGGCGCTGCGGACCAGGTAGTCCTGCGCGGTCAGGCCCATCGTCGAGAGCGGGACGCCGAAGTAGTCGAGCAGCCAGGTGGCGTGCTGCCTGCCGAAGAAGAACAGCAGCCCGGTGAGCACGGTCGTCGGCGCGATCACCGAGCCGAGCACGCGCAGCGCCTTCGACGGGCTTTCGGGCGGCGCGGCCGGAGGAGGCGCGGGCCGCAGTGAGCGAAGCCGTTTCGCCATGGCCGCGCCTACTCGGTCGGCTGGGGCGGTTCGGTGAAGTCCCCGCACGGATCGGCGAGCACGAAGGTGATCGTGTCACCGCGGTAGATCGGCACCGACTGGATGATCCGCACGACCTTGCAGTCCAGTTGCGGGTCCGGGGGCCCTTCGACGGTCGTCCGGAGCGTGACGCAGAGGGTGCCGCCGCACTCGTCCGCGAGCTGCGCCTCGGTCACCGGCCCCAGCGCCGCGTAGGACGTGCCGATGATCTCGATCGGCGCGGTCCGCACGGGCGACCCCTTCGCCGGCGGTTTCGCCGTCGTGACCTTCGGAGGCGTCGGCGGTTTCCTGGGCGACGTCTTCGCGGGGGACGAGCCGGTGGTGGTCCGGGACGGCGGAGTCGCCGGTGCGGCGGCCGTGGCCGACGGGCCCGAGCCGGTGGGCGGCTCGCCGGGGGAGTCCGTGGTCGCGGCGCCGGTGGAGGCGGACGGCGGCGGATCCGGCGTCCCCGGTGGTTCCGGGGTGCCGCAGCCGGCCAGCAGCAGGGCCAGGGCCGTCCCGATCGGGCCGGCGATCCGTCGCATGGGTGCCTCGCGTTCTCCCACTCCCCGAAGCAGTAGTCGCCGGGGGCCCGGAGCCGGTTACAAGATCGGTCCGGCTCAGCCGAGGTACCGGCGGTAGCCCTGGGCCGCGGCCCGGAAGCCCAGCGACTCGGAGAAGGCGTGCGCGCCGTCGCGGCCGGACCGGGACAGCAGCTGGACCTCGTAGCAGCCCGCCTCCCGTGCCGCCGCGAAGGCCGCCGCCATCAGGGTGGCGCCCACGCCCGACCGGCGGTGTTCCGCCGCCACCACGACGTTCTCGACGAGCATGAACGGCCGCGCTCCCCGGGTGAGGTTCGGCAGCGTGGTGCAATCGACCGTTCCGACGACCACGCCGGCCGACTCCGCGACCAGGATCGCGCGTCCGGCCTGGCGCTCGATGGCCCGCCAGGCCGCCGCCGCGGCCTGCGGAGGCGGGGCGGGGTCGTCCGGGTGCAGCTCCCGGAACAGGGCGAGCAGGGCCGGCAAATCGGCTTCGGCGGCGGGCCGGGTCGTGATCGTCACGGTCCCACTTTGCCCTTACGGGCAGCCGGGTGTACCCGAAGGTTTGCCGTTGTGCGGCTGGCCCGGCCCGCGTGCCGCGATCATCGTGGAGGGACCGCCAGTGCGAGGAGGTCCGCCGGTGATCCACGAGGTCGACGAGGCGCTGCGCCGGCTGGTGAAGGACGAGGCGCTGCGGGGCAGCGAGGTCGACGTCGCCTTCGACGCACCCACCAAGGACTGGGCCGCCCGGCGCAACGCACCGACGGTGAACATCTACCTCTACGACGTGCGGGAGGACATGCGGCGCCGGTCGCGGGGGCTGCTCAACGAGTACGACCAGCGCGGCGAGGTCGCCGCGCGGCACCTGCCGCCCAAGCACGTCAAGCTGTCCTACCTGGTCACCGCGTGGACCCAGCGGCCCGAGGACGAGCACCGCGTCCTGTCCGACCTGCTGCTCGGCCTGCTGCGCTACGAAGCCGTGCCGGCCGAGGTGCTCACGGGGTCGCTGGCCGAGACCGGGCTGCCCGTCCCGATGACCGTCGCGCTGCCACCGCCGGAGGACCGCGCCTTCGCCGACGTGTGGACGGCGCTGGGCGGCGAGCTCAAGCCGTCGCTGGACGTCGTCGTCTCCGCGCCGATCCACAGCGGCCGCGTCTACCCGGCCGGGCCGCCCGCCAAGGAAGGCCTCAAGATCGACACCGGCGACGGCGAGCTCGTCGGGCACCACGTGTCCGCGGCCGGCGCCGTCGAGGGGCAGCGCCGGGTCGCGATGGCGCGCACCCACCGGAAGCCCCGGTGAGCCTGGAGTACCTGTTCGAGCGGCTGGCCCGGCTCGAACAGCGGATCCGCGACGCCGTCGACAGCCGTCGCGCGGCCGACCCGAACCCCGACGACCCCTTCCGCGGCCTGTACCTGTCCAACGAGACCATCGACGCCCTGCTGGAGGGGCTGCGCGAGCCGTTCACCCCGTTCACCGACTCCGCCCCGGACGGCCGGCTGCGCCCTCTCGCCGACCGCGCCGGGCTCACCGGCGTCGACGTCGAACTGCTGCTGGTCGCGCTGGCCCCCGACCTGGACAGCCGGTTCGAGCAGTTCTACGGCTACCTCAACGACGACGTGACCCGCCGCCGCGCCAGCGCCGGCCTCGCGCTGCGCCTGTGCGGGATCCCCGAGGCCTCGGCCGCCGGCCGGGCCCGGCTCGACGCCGACTCGCCGCTGGTCACCTGCGGCCTGCTCGCCGTGGGGGAGGAGGAACGGCCGTTCCTCTCGCGCACGCTGCGCGTCCCGGACCGGGTGGTGAACCACCTGCTCGGCGACGACCGGCTCGCGCCCGAGCTCGCCGGCTGCGCGCGCCTGGGCACCGAGCTCGTCGAAGTGCCGGGCACCGACCGGCTCGCCCGCGCGATCCGCGGCCGCGCCGGGCTCGTCTACCTGAAGGAACTGCCCGGCGGCGGGGCCGAGGAGCTCGGCGTCGGCGCGCTGGCCGCGGCCGGGTACCCGGCGCTGGTGGTGGACGCGCCGCGCTGGCAGGCCGAGCCCGGCCACACCGAGCTGACCGCGTCGCTGCGGCGGGAGGCGCTGCTGCGCGGCGCCGGGATCGTGCTCGGCCCGGTGGAGGACCCGCGGCTGGAGGAACTGGCGCACCCGGCGATCCCGCTGGTGGTGCACGGCACCGGCGCCTGGGACCCGCGCTGGAGCGCGACACCGCCGTTGCAGCTCGACGCCGTGCCGCTGTCGGGCGCGGCCCGCGCGGGACTCTGGCGCAGCCGCCTCGACGGCCGGCTCGCCCCGGGCGTCGACCCGGGTGAGGCGACCGCCCACTTCGTCCTGGGCCCCGGGCAGATCGCGCGTGCGGCGAAGGCGGCGTCGGTCACCGCGCTGGCCGACGACGACGGGCTGGTCCGCACCGCGCACGTCCGGGCGGGCGCGCGCAGCCAGAACGCCGCCGGCCTGCAACGGCTCGCGCGGCGGATCGAACCGGTCGTCGGCTGGGCCGACCTGGTCCTGCCGGCCGGCGTACTGTCCCTTTTGGACGAACTGGCGGCGCGGGCGCGCTACCGCGACCAGGTCCTCGACGAGTGGCGGATGCGCCCGGGCGGCGGCCGCGGCCGGGGCGTCACCGGGCTCTTCGCGGGGGATTCGGGAACCGGGAAGACGATGTCCGCCGAGGTGATCGCCGCCTCGCTCGGGCTGGACCTCTACACCGTGAACCTGGCGACCGTGGTCGACAAGTACGTCGGCGAGACGGAGAAGAACCTCGAGCGGATCTTCACCGAGGCGTCCGGCGTCAATGGCGTGCTGCTGTTCGACGAGGCGGACGCGATCTTCGGCAAGCGGTCCGAGGTCCGCGACGCGCACGACCGGTACGCCAACATCGAAAGCGCGTACCTGCTGCAGCGGATGGAGACGTTCGACGGGATCGCGGTGCTGGCCACCAACCTGCGGGCGAACCTCGACGAAGCCTTCACCCGCAGGCTCGACGTGATCGTCGACTTCCCGCTGCCGGACGTCGAACTCCGGCACCGGCTCTGGGACCGCTGCCTCGGCACCCGGATGCCGCGGGGGGCGGACCTGGACCTGGGCTTCCTCGCCGAGGCGTTCGAACTGGCCGGCGGCCACATCCGCTCGGCCGCGGTCACCGGCGCGTACCTGGCGGCCGAGGCGGGCCGGCCGGTGGGGATGAGCGACCTGGTCGGCGCGGTGGCCCGGGAGTACCGCAAGCTGGGCCGGCTCTGCCTCGACCGGGAGTTCGGCCCCTACCTGGCGATGGTGACCGACGGCTGAGCTGCCCGCAGGGGCAGCTTTCGCTGCCCGTCCGGACGGCGGCGCAGTCTGGCGCTCGGCCCCGCCGGCGGGGCAAGCTTTACGGGCGGAGGGAGCAAACATGCGCGGGCACAGTCACGACAACGACCTCGACCCGACCCTGCGGCCGAAGGGCGACCGCCTCGAGCGGGACGACCACGACCTCCTGGGCCGCGCGGCCGCGGCCGGCCGCACCGACGTCCTGGGCCCGGCCGGCCTGCTGGGCCTCCAGCGCGCGGTGGGCAACGCGGGGACGTCGTCGCTGGTGGAGGAGGACCGCTCGCCGGTCCACGACGTCGTCGGCTCGGGCGGCGGCGCCCCGCTGGACAAGGCGACCCGCGAGGACATGGAGACCCGCTTCGGCACGGACTTCTCCGACGTCCGCGTCCACACCGACAGCGCGGCGCACGACTCGGCGAAGTCGGTGAACGCCCAGGCGTACACGGTCGGTTCGAACATCGTGTTCCAGCGGGACAAGTTCGACCCGGCTTCGGATTCGGGCAAGCACATGCTGGCGCACGAGCTCACGCACGTCGTGCAGCAGCGCAGCGGCCCGGTGGACGGCACGGACGCCGGCGGCGGCGTGAAGGTGTCGGATCCTTCGGACCGGTTCGAGCGCGAAGCCGTGGCGAACGCCGACCGGCTGATGTCGGCGCCCGCTCCGGCTGCGGCCGTTCAGCGGGAGGAAGCTCCCGAGGCCGCCGAAGGCGAAGAGGACACGATGGCGCAGACGTTCGTGCAGCGTGAGGAAGAGGTCGAGGAAGAGGCCTGATCCGCCGCGCTACGCCTTGCCGTCCGGGCCGGTGAAGCCCGGGATCTCCACGTCCTTGCGGTACCGCTCGGCCGCGCCCGTGTCGGCGTCCTTGGAGCCCTTCTTGCTGTTGCAGGACGCGCACAGGACCTCGAGATTGCCCGGGTCGGCGTAGAACTGCGAGCGATCGCTCTGGCCCTTCGCCCGGCCCTGGGCGTTCCAGTGCCCGGCGACCGACTTCCGGTGGTCCAGCGCGTAGTTGTCGGCGTTGTTCGGCTTGACGCGGGCCGCGACGTGCGGGGCGATGCCCAGGAACGGGACCCCCGGGCAGGTGAACGTCACGCCGTCCGGCCGCATCACCGCGGCGATCTTGGCCGCGTCGTGGCCGCTGTACTTGTGGGAACCGCCGTAGAAGACCGCGCGGATGTCGTGGTACTCCGGCCGCAGGGTCTTGCCGTCGATCGTGTACTGCGTCTGGTCGGCGCCGCCTTCGGCCGGGGCGAGCTCGGGGCCGCCGTTCGGGGTGTTGGCCAGGAACTTGAGCACCGGGAAGGCCGGGCGCCCCTCCGAATTCCGGCCGACGGTGCGTTCCAGCTCGTACTGGAGCGTCACCCAGCCGTCGGGGCGGACGTCGGTGACCTTGGCGACCCGGTTGGTGGACTTCACGACGAACCGCTTGCCGAGGTAGACCTTCGCCTCGTCGACCGGCGCCATCGGCCCGAGCGGGAGTTCGCCGGTGTCGTCGGTCGGGTTGATCTCCAGGTGGGTCTTGAACTTGCCGTTGCTCGTGGGCACCAACGCGATGGTCGTGAGCCGGTAGGTGTCCTTGATCTTCGGCAATGCCGCTTCCACAGTGTGCTGGGTGGCGTCCGGCTTGCGCATCTCCGCGTCGGCCGCCTGCTTCGCCTGGGCCAGCGCCTGCTGCTTCTGGCCGGCACTGCGCGGGTCCGGGACCCCGCTGCCCTTCTTGCCCGTGAACTTCGACCAGATCTTCTTGCCCGCCTTGACGATCGTCCCCACGACCGAGTCGATCACCTTGCCCACCGGCGCCTGGACCTTCTCCAGCACCGACTTGATCTTCTCCGAGATCCCGCCCAGCCCCAACAGGCTCGCCAGGAACCCGAGCACCATCGGCAACGCCTTCGCCAGCGTCCGCTCGATCAGCCCGGCCACCGCGCCCGCGCCGCCGCGGGCGATCGACTCGACCGAGTCCAGGACCGAGTCCACGAATTCCTTGATCTGCGCGGCTTTGTCCACGAAGAACAGCACGATGTCGTAGATCGCCTTGCAGGCCTTGATGAACGCCGCCGCCGGGTTGAGCATCGAGATGATCCAGGTGAGGCCCGCCTTGACGATCTTCTCGACCACGAATTCCTTGATCCGGCCGAGCACCAGCTCCTTCAGGTCGCCCAGTTTCTGCACGATCCAGCGCCACAGGCCCGGCACGCCCTCGGTGATCAGGACCTTGACGACGTCGAGGGTCTGCTCCAGTTTCGCCAGCACCGGCTCCGGGATGAACCGCAGGATCCGCGCGCGGACGCTCGCCCAGGTCAGGCCCAGCAGCGACAGCACCATCTTCAGGATGCCCTTGGCGTCCAGCGCCTCCGGGATCTCGATGCCCGCGCTCGCCAGGTTGCCCAGCAGCCACCCCTTCAGGCCGTCCTTGAGGTGCTGGACGATGTTGGCGCCGAAGTTCATCACGCCGGTCTTCACCGCGTTGACCAGGTTGCCGAGGAACTCGATCGGCTTGGCGATGATCAGCCCGACCGCGTTCGCGGCCCGCGCCAGCACGCCGAGCAGCATGTCCTTCAGCTTCAGGATCGTCTCGATCGCGCCGCCGACCGCCTCCTTCGCCTTGCTCCACAGGCCCTTGTTCTCCGCCTGCAGCGCCGTGATCTCCTCGTCGACGGCGGTGCGGGCCTCGGTGTACTTCCGGGCCAGGTCCTCGACCAGCGCGTCCTGCTTCTCGTCGACGGACTTCTCGAGGTCGTCGAACTGGCCGCCGAACTCCTTCGCCGCCTCGCCCGCGATCTTGCGCAACGCCGGCGACTGGGACGCCACCTTCTGCTGCACGCGGGTGCGGCCGTCCGCGATCAGTTGCTTCGCCTCGCCCAGTTGCCGGCCGACGAAGTCCGCGATCTCGCCGATGACGGCCTGCATCTTCGTCTCGTAGACCTTCTTGGCCTCCAGGAACAGGTTGTTCGCTTCGGCCGGCAGGTCGGCGAAGAGGTCGTACGCCCAGCGCGCCGCGCCGGCGATGCCGTCGTAGCGCTCGTCCTTGTAGCGCTTCATCCGCGCCTGGTGGTCGGCGGTGAACGCGGCCTTGGCCTGCGCCTCGCCCGCCTCGAACTTCTTCGCCACCTGGTCGTCGAGCGCGCCCAGCACGCCCTCGACCTTCGTCTTGGTCTCGTCGAAGATCGCCTTGATCTCGCCGGTGATCCGCGCGCGGTCCTGCTCGTCCTTGGTCTTGGTGGCCGACTTGGCCGCCTGGCCCTTCTGCCCGGCCGACGACCGCGCGCCCGTCATGCCCGCCATCGCGGCCCGGCCGGACGCCTGTGCGGCGCCGGTGACCGCGGCCAGCTGCCCGGCCTCGGACTCGCGGACCGCCGCCGGCGCCGAAGCCGTGTGCTGTTCACCGGCCTGCTTCGCGGCCAGCGCGCCGGTGAACTCCGGCTCGTTGGACTCGGCCAGCTGCTGGTCGGTGACGCCCGCCGCGGCCATCGCGCCCCGGGTTTCGCACTGGCCGGCCCGCAGATCGGTCTGTTCGGGCGGCGCCTTGTCCGGGGTCGCCTTGCGCGGGTCCGGCGGTGCGAGTGCGGGCGGGGCCGGGGCTTCCGGCAGCGGCGTCACCGGCTTTTCCACGGCCCGGCCGGGGTCCGGCGGCTCCTTCGTCCGGTCGGTGACGTCCTTGGCCGAGGCGTCCTTGCCGCTGGTGACCTTGCCGAGGACCTCGGCCTTGACCTGGTCGGCCTTGCCGGAAGTGGCGAACTTGTCGGCGTCGTCGAGGTTCCCGGGTGCCTGCTTGGCGACCGCGGCGTTCACCGCGGCGATGAAAGCCGCCTTGTCGAAGCCGGCCGGCTTCGCCGCCGCCATCTTGTCCGCCTGGGCGGCCTTGGCCTGCGCTTCCTTGTCGTCGGCGGGCGCCACCGCGGCGTCCTGCGCCTTCTTGACCTCGGCGCCCGCCGGCGGGTGCGCCTTCGCCGTCTTCGCTTTGGCGCCGACGTCCTTCTCGAGCGACTGGAACTTCGGGTCGGTCGCCGGTGTCACGCCGGGCGGCGCGACCGGGGGAGCGGGACAGCTCTGCCGCTGCAGCGCGATCAGCCGGGACACCGCCACGTTGCCCGCCGAAGCCTGCAGGCGCAGCAGCGCGGGCGTGCTCGCGCGGCGTGCCGGACGGGCCGGCCGCGCAGGCTGCCCGGACAGCTCGCGTGGCGCTTGGTCCCGCCCCGTTGGCATGGGTTCAACTGTCGGTCCCCCCGGGCCGGTTGCCAACGACCGGACGGGCAGGCACGGCTGCCCGGATGGGCAGTTGCCTTTAAGGGCAGAGATCGGTTCCCGCGGGCCTAGCCGCACGGTCGTTCCGCGGAGAACGCGCCGGCAGCAGCATCGCCGATGACAAGACTTGTGCGTCGACAAGGGAGGCACGCATGCCCACCTATCTCACGCCGGGGGTGTACGTCGAGGAGATCGAAGCCGGCGCACGGCCGATCGAGGGCGTGGGCACCGCAGTAGCCGCCTTCGTCGGCTTCGCGGCGGACGGCCCCTTCAACACCCCGACGCTGGTGTCCAACTGGGGCCAGTTCACCCAGACCTTCGGCGACTTCATCGAGGGCTGCTACCTGGCCCAGTCGGTCTACGGCTACTTCCTCAACGGCGGCACCAACTGCTACATCGTCCGGATCGGCGGCTCGCGCGCCAAGGACAACGGCGCCGCGCCGAAGCAGATCGCGGCCCGCCAGGCCGTGCTCGGCGGCTACCGCTTCGTCGCGAAGGAGCTGCCGGAGGGTAAGCCGGCCGGCGAAATCACCGTCGAGGTGGCCGACCCGACGGGCGAGAACCCCGCCGAGGACCGGTTCACCGTGCTGGTGAAGCAGGACGGCAAGGTCGTCGAGACCCACAACGTGACGACCAAGCGCACCAAGGAGAACGTCGTCACCGCGGTGCGGGAGAAGTCCGGCCTCATCACCATCGAAGAGGTCGCCACCGGCGGCGCGGTCACCAAGCCGGACAAGGGCACCGCGGTGCTCTCGGCGCCGCCGAAGGAGGACGGTGCCCCGCCGGTCCCCGGCCGGGTCGCGGCGAACGACTACGTCGGCGACGTCGCCGACCGGACCGGCTTCGGCGGCCTGGAGGCGATCGACGAGATCACCATGGTCGCGGCGCCGGACCTGATGGCCGCCTACCAGCGCGACCTGATCGACCTCGACACGGTCAAGGCCGTGCAGCTGGCGATGATCGCGCACTGCGAGCTGATGGGCGACCGGATGGCGATCATCGACCCGCCGCCCGCGCTCAACCCCCAGGAAGTCCGCAGCTGGCGGATGGACGCGGCCGGGTACGACTCGAAGTACGCCGCGCTCTACTACCCCTGGGTCCAGGTCCTCGACCCCGCGTCGGGCACGAACACGTTCGTCCCGCCGAGCGGCCACATGGCCGGCGTGTGGGCCCGCACCGACGCCACCCGCGGCGTCCACAAGGCCCCGGCCAACGAGGTCGTCCGCGGCGCCCTCGCCCTCGAGACGCACCTGACCAAGGCGGAGCAGGAACTGCTCAACCCGATCGGCGTCAACTGCGTGCGGTCGTTCTCCGGCAAGGGCATCCGGGTCTGGGGCGCGCGGACGCTGTCGAGCGACCCGGCGTGGCGCTACCTGAACGTCCGGCGGCTGTTCAACTACCTCGAGGAGTCGATCCTCGGCGGCACCCAGTGGGTCGTGTTCGAGCCCAACGACGACGCGCTGTGGGCCCGGATCCGGCGCACGATCAGCGCGTTCCTGGTGATGGAGTGGCGCAAGGGCGCGCTCTTCGGGCTGACCCCGGACGAGGCCTTCTTCGTCAAGTGCGACCGCGAGACCAACCCCGCCGAGGGCATCGACCTCGGCCAGGTGATCTGCGAAGTCGGCATCGCCCCGGTGAAACCGGCGGAGTTCGTCATCTTCCGGCTGGCCCAGATGTCCGGCGGCACCAGCCTCGTCAACGAGTGATGAAGGGGTTCTGACATGGCACTTCCCGATCTCGACAAGGCCGTCGGCCACTCCTTCGGGCTCGAGATCGACGGCGTCCAGATCAAGCAGATCTCCGAGGTCTCCGGCCTCAAGATGGAGCAGGACGTCATCGAGCTCAAGCAGAACACCGTCGACGGCAAGTACGTCATCAAGAAGCTGCCCGGCCGCCCCAAGGCGGGCGAGGTCACGCTGACCCGCGGCCTCACCGAGGACAACAGCTTCGAGAAGTGGGTCAAGGACGCCCACTTCGGCAAGATGACCACGGCCCGCAAGGGCGGCGCGATCATCGTCTACGACTACGAAGGCGCCGCGATCAAGCGCTACAAGCTCACCAACGCCTGGCCGAAGAGCCTGGAGATCGGCTCGCTGAAGGCCGGCGACACGAGCGTGCTCACCGAGAAGCTCGTCATCACCTACGAGCAGATGGAAGTCGAGTGAGCCGATGCGCAGGGTGATGGCCTCGGCGCCGGAGGCTCCCGTCGCTTCGGACGAGCCGCGCACCGAGCGGCCGAAGCTGCGGACGGAGTTCGCGTTCGAGCTCCCGCGCGGGTACGTCGACGACGAGGGCAAGGTGCACCACTCCGGGGTGATGCGCCTGGCCACCGCCCGCGACGAGCTGATCCCGCTGCGGGACGACCGGGTGCGCGAGAACTCGGCGTTCCTCACGGTGGTGCTGCTGGCCCGGGTGGTCACCCGGATCGGCGACATCACCGACGTGCACGCGGGGATCATCGAGAACCTGTTCGCCTCCGACCTGGCGTTCCTGCAGGACATGTACCGCCGGGTCAACAGCGAGGGCCACACCAGGGCGGGCGTGGCGTGCCCCGAGTGCGGCCACGGCTTCGTCGTCGACGTCGCCGGTGGCCGCCTGGGGGAATCGTGACGTACGCGGCCGACCGGCTGCACGAGGAAGTCGCGTACGTCGCCTACCACCTGCACTGGTCCCTCGACGACATCCTCGACCTCGAACACCCCGACCGGTTGACCTACGTCGCCGAGATCGCCCGGATCAACACCCGGATGAGCCAGGGACGGTGACGCTGGAATGTGGTTCCGCAGGAAGGAGCCTCCGCCTGCTGCTCCGGCTCCGGTCGCGTTGCCGGTGACGCGGGCGGAGTGGCGGAGTGTGGCGCCGATCCAGCGGGTGCTGGCCGAGCACCCGCTGGTGAACCCGGTGCAGCGGTTCAGCGCGACGCTGACGTCGTGGCAGAGCCCGGGCTACCTGGAGCCGCTCGGCCACCGGGTCGGCCCGGCGGAGCCCGCCGGCGTCATCGGCAACCTGCTGCGGCCGGCCACGGTGGGCGGGCCGCCGGTGCAGCGGGTCGTGGCTCCGGAATCTCCCGAGCTGCCACTGGCACTGCCGGTCGTGGGGAGGCCCGATGTCGTGCCGCGGCTGACGTCGGCGGGGAGGGTGGACACCCCGCCGGTGCGCACCCTCCAGGCGATCGCGGCACCGTCCCCTGTGGACACACCGGCGGCCTCGAGCAGCCCGGCGGAGGCGTTGGCAGCGCCCTTGACCGGGTCCTTGGAGGAGCCCTCGGTGACGCCCTCTCCGGCGCCGTCGGCTCCGGAACCTGAGCTGCCGCTCGTCCAGCGGACGGAGCAGGCAACCCCGCGACGGCTGGGGCTCGGCGCGCCGATGCTGCCTGCCCCCGCCGGAGGGGGACTCCCGGTGTCCCGCCTCGCGGACGCGCCGGGAGCGCCACCCGCGCCGGCGTCGCGGACGACCGGGTCACCACCGGTGAACAGCTTCCGCCCGTTCGAAGCCACGGAGCCGCCCGGGACACCAGGCGGCTCGACGAGCGTTTCCATGCCGTTGCCGGGGCCTCCGGCGCTGCCGGTCGCCTCGACGGCGCAGGAGCCGAGCGTGACGGTGTCCCGGATGGCTGAGACTCCGGCGCTCCCCGTGGCGGAGGAGCCGGGCGTTCGGGCGACGCAGGCAAACGAGCCTTCGACGCTGCCGGTGGCCCAGCGGTCTGCGCCAGCGGCGGCGTCCTCTGGTGCGCCGGAGGTGCAGAGGTCCACGCTGCCGGCGGCCGAGGCCTCGGTGGCGCAGGAGTCCTCGGCATCGGCGAGCCCGGTGCCACCGGTCGGGCAGGAGGCGCCGCTTCCGGTGCTGCGCGCGGTCGGATCTCCGGCAACGAAGCCGCCGGTGGACGCATCTCTCCCGACGACACCGGCCGGCCGGGGACCGCTGCTCCCGATCGCTCGAGCGGTCGAAGACTCACCAGGAGCGCCCCGGAGCGCTCCGCTCCCGGTCGCCCGCGCAGCCGGCAGTCCGGCCCCGATGACGAGGGCCATCGAGACCCCGGGACTTCCCGCGACTCACGCGGCCGAAGGCCCGGCGGACAGGACTGCGGTCCCGCCGGTGGCGATGGAATCCTCGGGGCATTCCGAGGATTCGGCGGGTGGGGCCGGGGTGCCGTCGTTGCCGGTGGCGAGGGCCATCGAGACTGCGGGACTTTCCGTGGGGCGCGTGGCCGAGGATTCGACGGGTGGGGTTGCGGTGCCGTCGTTGCCGGTGGCGAGGGCTATCGAACCTGCGGGACTGTCGGTGGCTCGCGCGGTCGACGACTCGGCGGGCGGGGCTGTGGTGCCCTCGTTGCCGGTGGCGAGGGCCATCGAGACTGCGGGGCCTTCCGTGGCCGAGGATTCGGCGGCCGGGGTTGCGGTGCCGTCGTTGCCGATGGCGAGGGCTATCGAACCTGCGGGACTTTCCGTGGCTCGCGTGGCCGAGGATTCGGCGAGTGGGGCAGGAGTGCCGTCGTTGCCGGTGGCGAGGGTTATCGAACCTGCGGGACTGTCGGTGGCTCGCGTGGCCGACGACTCGGCGGGCGGGGCCCGGGTGCCGTTGGCGTCGGCGATCGAATCCTCTGGACTTGCCGTAGCCCGCGCAGCCGACGACTCGGCGAGCGGGGCTGCGGTGCCGCCGCTTCCGGTGGCGAGGGCCATCGAAACCTCAGGACTGCCGGGCGGAGCGGAGAAGGCGGTGGCGATCGAAGCTCCGGGCCTGCCCGCGGCAGGAACCGCACTTCCGATCGCGCGACCGACCGAGACCCCGCCTCTTCCGGTGTCGCGGTCCATCGATGGTCCGCCGGCGACCGGAGTGGCACGGGCGATCGAAACCTCAGGACTCTCCGTGGCCCCGGCGCCCGAAGGCTCGGTGGGCAGGGCTGCGATGCCGTCCTTGCCGGTCGCGAGGGCCATCGAGACCTCGGGACTCTGGGGCGGAGCAGCGAAGCCGGTGGCGAGGGCTGTCGAGAGTCCGGGCCTGCCCGCGGCGGGAACCACGCTCCCGATCGCGCGAATGACCGAGACCCCGGTGCGACCCGTCGATGGCCCGCGAACACCGTCGACAGCAGCAGCACAGGCGATCGAGACCTCCCCGTTGACCGGAGCCGGGCTGCCGGAGCTCCCCGTGGCTCGCATGGCCGAAGGCTCGGCGCCCGTGGCGGGAGCCGCGCTGCCGCTCCTCGCGGCTCGCGCCGTCGAAAGCTCAGCAGGAGCACCGGTGCCGGCACGGGCGATCGAAACTCGCATCGCCGAAGCGCTGCCGCTCACCGTGGCTCGCGCCGCCGAGACCACCCACCACACCACCTCCGCGCTGGCTCGCACCGCGGACGCCGAGACCACAACCGCATCACCACTTCCCCTCGCCCGGGCGATCGACGGCACCCCTCGCACCCCCGATGCGCAGCTCCACACCGAACTGCCCGTCGCCAGGATCGTCGACCCGGCTCCACCGTCCACACCGGACCCACCACCCGTCCCTGCGCCCGCCCCCGCTCCGGCCGTCACCACGGTCGTCCAGCGCGACCCGGACCCCGTCCCCGCACCCGCCCCCGTCGCGGCACCACCGCCGCAGCCGGAAACCGAAGAGCTCGTCAAGAAGCTCTTCGATCCGCTCCTGCGCCGGCTCAAGACCGAACTTCGTCTCGATCGTGAGCGCCGGGGTGCGCTCACCGACCGCCCGCACTGAAGGAGGAGCCACCGATGGCGGACACCGAAGAGGCCGTTGCCGTCTGCTATGTCGTCAAGCTGGACGACAAGAACCTCGGCAACCTCGGCGCCTTCTCCAGCTGTGACGGCCTCGGCTGCGAATTCGTCATGGAACAGCGGGAAGAAGGCGGCAACAACGGCATGGTCTGGCAGCTGCCGACCCGGATCAAGTACTCGAACATCAAGCTCTCGCGCCCGGTCACCGAGGCCAGCTCGCAGATCACCAAGTGGTTCGCCAGCCTGGCGAGCGGGATCGAACGCAAGACCGCCACCATCGAGGCGCGCACCCTCGAAGGGAAGGTCATCGCCAGCTGGGCGCTCGAAGGCGTCGTCCCGGTGCGGTGGAGCGGGCCGCAGCTCTCGCCCGACTCACCCAAAGTCGCCACCGAGACCCTCGAACTGGCCCACCACGGCTTCCTCAGCCCGGCGAAGAAGGGCTGACGCCGATGTCCTCACCCGTCGCCTTCACCTCGGCCGGAGCCCAGTCCACGGCGGCCTACAGTTCAGGCGCGCCCAGCAACCTGCAGCGCGCCCTGCTCGAAGTGCGGAAGCCGCCTCAGTCCGGGGGGACCGGGCAGCCGCCCGGGGACAAGATGTTCGACATCAAGTTCCAGTTCAACCCCAAGGAACTGTCGGTCAGCAAGAACGCCAAGTGGGGCCGGGACGCGCAGCCGAACGCCAAGAAGAGCGCGCCGCCGCAGTTCAAGGGGTCGGATCCGGCCAAGCTGGCGCTCGAAATGTTCCTCGACGCCACCGACAAGATGGACGACGCCGTCGTCAAGAAGGTCGAGCAGCTGTTCACCTGCTGCGTGGCCACCGAGGACAGCCGCCAGCACAAGAAGCCCTCGCCGCCGTGGGTGATCTTCAAGTGGGGCGGGATGACCGGCTTCCCCGCCTACGTCGCCTCCGTCACCGCGAAGTACACCCTGTTCACGCCGTCGGGGACGCCGGTGCGCGCGGTCTGCACGGTCAACCTGGAGGAGATCTCCGGCGAGCTGGGCGGCCAGAACCCGACCTCCGGCGCGCTCGCCGCGCGGGACACGCACGTGCTCGTCGCCGGGGACTCGCTGCCCTCGGTCGCGTTCCGCGCCTACGGTGACGCCGGGAAGTGGCGCGAGATCGCCGCCGCCAACGACATCGACGACCCGATGCGGCTGCGGCCCGGCACCCGGCTCCTGGTGCCCGCGCTGGAGGAGCTCGATGGCTAACGAGACCTTCACGAACACCCTCCTGGTCGAGGTCGAGGGCACCACGCTGCCCGACGACGTCAAGGTGATGCTCAGCTACGCCTACGTCGACGACAGCCGGAACCTGCCGGACACCTTCGTGCTGCGCTTCCGCGACCCCGGGACCGTCGTGCTGGAGAAGGGCAAGTTCAAGGTCGGGGCCAAGATCCGGCTCAAGGTCCAGACGTCGGACCCGGAAGGCCCGCAGGACCTGCTCTCCGGCGAGGTCACCGCGGTCGCGATCGACCTCGACAACCACGGCACCTTCACCGAGGTCCGCGGGTACGACCACGCGCACCGGCTGTTCCGCGGCCGCCGGGTCACCGCGTACCCGAACATGACCATCGCCGACGTCGTGCGCAAGGTCGCCCAGCGCGCGAACATCCCGGTCGGCAAGATCGACAACGTCAGGGGCTTCGGCGGCCGGCCGAACACCCAGCTGTCCCAGGACAACGTCAGCGACTGGGAGTTCCTGTCCCGGCTGGCCGACGCGGTGGGCGCGCGGATCGCCGTCCGGGACGGGAAGCTGAACTTCGAACTGCCGGAGCAGCCGTCCGGCGCCCCCTCGACCACCACCAAGGCCACCGCGGACCCGCTCGTCCTCGAGGCCCACGGCACGCTGCTCAACCTGCGCGCCAGCGTCACCGCGGCCGAGCAGGTCCCCGAGGTGCGGGTCACCGGCTGGGACTACGAGAACAAGCAGCCGATCACCGGCACCGCGACCCCGAAGAACGCGGGCACCGAAGTCCCGGGGGTGGACCCGGTGGCGCTGGCGGGCAAGTTCGCCAGCCCGCCCTTCCTCGACGCCGCCGCGCCCCGGCGCGCCCAGGGCGAGGCGGACGCGACCGCGAAGGCACTCGCCGAACGGTTCGGCAGCGCCTGCACCGAACTCGACGGCGTCGCCAAGGGCAACCCGAAGCTGCGCGCGGGCACCGCCGTCACGCTCACCGGCGTCGGCCAGCCCTTCTCCGGCAAGTACACGCTGACCAGCACGCGCCACCTGTTCAACGACGAGGTCGGCTACACCACCGAGTTCGCCGTGTCCGGCCGCCAGGAACGCTCGCTCTACGGCCTGGTCGCGGGCGGGGCGAAGACTTCGGCGTGGCCGGGGGTCGTCCCCGCGCAGGTGACCGACCTCAAGGACCCGGCGAAGCTCGGCCGCGTCAAGCTCACGTTCCCCTGGCTGGACAAGGACTTCACGAGCACCTGGGCGCGCACGGTCCAGCCCGGCGCGGGCAAGGACCGCGGCGCGGTGGTGCTGCCGGAGGTCGGCGACGAGGTCCTGGTGGGCTTCGAACACGGCGACTTCGAAGCGCCCTACGTCCTCGGCGGCCTCTACAACAGCAAGGACGCGGCGCCGTCGAAGTTCACCAAGGCGATCGTCGACGGCAACAGCGGGGAGGTGGCGCTGCGCGGGTTCGTCTCGCGGAAGGGCCACAAGCTGGAGTTCGCCGAGGACGACGGCATCATCCTGTCGTCGGGGGACGCGAAGTTCGTGGTCAAGATCGACCAGAAGAACCAGGTCATCGAGGTGACCAGCGGCAAGAGCGTCACGGTCAAGGCGCAGAACGGCGTGAGCATCGACGCCGGCACCGGGCCGCTGGAGCTCAAGGGCCAGAAGGTGTCCGTGAAGTCCCAGACCGACGCCAGCATCGAGGCGTCCGCCCAGCTGAAACTGAGCGGCACGGCCGGCGCGAAGCTCGAAGGCGCCACCGTCTCGGTCGCGGGCCAGGGCCAGACGGAGCTGACCGCGAGCGGTGTCGTCACCGTGCGCGGCAGCGTGGTCAAGATCAACTGACGGGGGAGTGCGCATGCCACCAGCCGCGAGGGTCGGCGACCCGACCGGGCACCCCGGCGTCATCGCCGGCCCGGGGGTGCCGACCGTGCTGATCGGCGGGATGCCCGCCGCGAACGTCGGGACGCTGCACACGTGCTCGTTCCCGCCGCCCGCGGTGCACCCGCCGACGCCGATCGCGCCGCCGGGCTGCCCGACGGTGCTCATCGGCGGCATGCCCGCGGCCCGGATGGGAGACCTGGCCGCCTGCGGCGCGCCGATCGTCATGGGCTGCCCGACCGTCCTGATCGGAGGCTGACATGGACTTCCTCGGCCGGGGACTGGCGTTCCCGCTCCACACCGACGCGACCGGCTCGATCGCGCTGGTCGGCGGCGAGCGCGAGGTCGTCGAGAGCATCCGGCTGATCCTGGCGACCTCGCCGGGCGAGCGCCCGATGCGTCCCGAGTTCGGCTGCGCGGTGCACGACCTCGTGTTCGCGCCCGCCGACGCGGCGACCGCCGGGCAGATCGCCTACGAGGTCCGGGTCGCACTGGAGCGCTGGGAGCCGCGGATCACCCTCGACGACGTCGTCGTCAGCTTCGACGAAGCCGACCGGGGCACCCTGCTGATCGACATCCGCTACCGGCTGCGCGGCACCAACGACCCACGCAACCTCGTCTTCCCGTTCTACGTCATCCCGCCGCACGAGTCCGTAGAGGACGGTGCGTGATGTCGCTGCCGATGCCCAACCTCGACGACCGCCGGTTCCAGGACCTGGTCGACGAAGCCAAGTACCTGGTCCAGCGCAACTGCCCGGAGTGGACCGACCACAACGTCTCCGACCCCGGCGTCACGCTGATCGAGACGTTCGCGCAGATGGTCGACCAGCTGCTCTACCGGCTCAACCGGGTGCCCGACCGGCACTACCTGCGGTTCCTCGACCTGATCGGGGTCCGGCTGTTCCCGCCGGCCGCGGCGCGGGCCGACGTGACGTTCTGGCTCTCGGCCGCCCGCGACGTCCCGGTGGTCGTCGCGAGCGGCAAGCAGGTCGCGAGCGTGCGCAACGAGGTCGAGGACCCGGTGGTCTTCACGGTGGAGCGGACGCTGAACATCGTGCCGTGCTCGCTCGCGCACCTGGCGACCGGCACGGCCGACGCCGGCCTGCCGCCGGTCGACCGCACCGACGAACTGCTCGTCGGCGGCGGCCCCGCGGCCTTCTCCGAAACCCCGGCCCCCGGCGACTCCGTCCTCTTCGGACTGTCGGACGCCGTGCCCGGCTGCGCGGTGCTGCTGCGGATGAACTGCGAGGTCGAAGGCCAGGGTGTCGACCCGCGCGACCCGCCGTGGCTGTGGGAGGCCTGGGACGGCACCGGTTGGGCGGCGTGCGAGGTCGACCGCGACAGCACCGGCGCGTTCAACCGGGCCGGCGACATCGTGGTGCACGTCCCGGCCGGGCACGCGATGTCGGTGCTCGCGCGGCAGCGGGCCGGCTGGCTGCGGTGCCGGCTGGTCGAGGCCAAGCAGAACCAGCCGTTCTACCAGCGCCCGCCGCGGCTGCACGCGGTCGAGGCCTCCACCATCGGCGGCACGGTCGGGGCCGTGCACGCCGAGATCATCCGCAACGAGGTTGTCGGGACGTCGGACGGCACGCCGGGCCAGCGGTTCCCGCTCGGCCGGCCCCCGGTGGTCGTCGGGGAGGGCGAACTGGTCGTCGAGGTCTCGGGCCCGGACGGCTGGCAGCCGTGGACCGAGGTCCGCTCCTTCGCCGACTCCGGCCCGGACGACCGGCACGTCCTGCTCGACCGGGTCGGCGGGCAGGTCGAGTTCGGGCCCGCGGTGCGCCAGCCCGAGGGCGGCCTCCGGTACTACGGGGCGGTCCCGGCCAAGTCCGCCGCGATCCGGGTGCCCGAGTACCGCTCCGGCGGCGGGCGGCGCGGCAACGTCGCCCGCGAGGTCCTCGAAGTGCAGCGGGACCCGATCCCGTTCGTCAGCAGCGTGGTGAACCGCCGCCCGGCGATCGGCGGGGTGGACGGCGAATCGGTCCGGGACGCGGCGGTCCGCGGCCCGCTGCTGCTGCGCACCCGCGACCGGGCCGTGACCGCCGAGGACTACGAACAGCTCGCCCGCGAGGCGGCACCGGAAGCGGCCCGGGTGCGCTGCATCCCGGCGCACGGGCCCGACGGCCGCGAGACCGGCGCGATCCGGGTGCTCGTCGTGCCGGCCGTGCCCGACACCGGTGAGCTCGCCTTCGCGACCCTGATGCTCGAAGCCGGCATGCGCGCCCGGATCGAGCGCCACCTCGGCGAACGCCGCTGCGTGGGCGCGCTCGTGTCCGTGGAACCCCCGTTCTACCAGGGGGTGACGGTGGTGGCGCGGCTGCGCGCCCGGCGCCGGACGACGGCGGGGACCCTGGGCGCCCGGGCGAGCCAGGCCCTCTACGACTACTTCAACCCGATCAGCGGCGGCCCCGACGGCGACGGCTGGCCCTTCGGCCGCCCGGTCCAGTCGGGCGAGGTGTTCGCGGTGCTGCAACGGCTTCCCGGCGTCGAGCTGGTGGAGGACGTGCGGCTGTTCGCGGCCAACCCGATCACGCGGGAGCGGGGCGAGCAGGTGGACCGGCTGGACCTGCCGCCGAACGCGCTCGCGTTCTCGTTCGGGCACCAGGTGCGGGTGCGGGAGGCGGGCGCATGAGGACGGGCGTCCCCGGGCTGCCGACCCCGCACCCGATCGGCGAGCAGCTGCCCTCGGTGTACGCCGAGGACCGGTTCGTGCAGGGGTTCACCGGCGCCCTCGACGAGGTCCTCGCGCCGGTCATCTCCACTTTGGACAACTTCTCGGGCTACCTCGACCCGGGCGTGGCGCCCGCCGACTTCGTCGGCTGGCTGGCCCACTGGGTCGCGTTGCGCGTCGACGAGAGCTGGAGCCCGGAACAGCTGCGGCAGCTCGTGACGCGGTCGGTCGACCTGCACCGGTGGCGCGGCACGCGGCGCGGGCTCACCGACCACGTGCGGCTGCTGACCGGCGGCGTGGTCGAGGTGACCGACAGCGGCGGGGTCGTCGCCGACCCGCAGCCGGGCGCACCGCTGCCGGACCCGGGTCCGCCGTGGGTGCGGGTGCTCGTGCGGGTGCCCGATCCGGCGCGGGTCGACGTGCGCCGGCTGACGGCGACGGTCGTGGATGCGGTGCCCGCCCACGTGCGGGTCACGGTGGAAGTGCTGGAGGGCTGACGGAGATGGTCATCTACGCGGAGTGCGGGCACCAGGGGCCCGCCGACGTCGAGTTCTGCGGCGAATGCGGCCGCTACCTGAAGTGGGACGACGACGGCCCGGTCGCGGTCAAGGCCCAGCCGGTGGTGCAGCAGCAGGTCGTGCAGCCCGCGGAGCCGATCGCCCCGGTCCGGCAGCCGGTGCAGCAGACGGTGGAGGAGCAGGTCCTCAACCCGGGCGACCTGATCTGCGGCCGGTGCGGCAAGGGCAACGCGCCGACCCGCAACTTCTGCAACCGCTGCGGCGCGTCGCTGGCCGAGTCCGAGGTCGTCAAGACGTCGTGGTGGCGGCGGCTGTTCGGCCGCAAGCCGAAGGAGCACAAGGCGGGGGCGCGGCCGGGCCAGGACGGGGTCCGCCGCCGGACCGGCCGGGCCGGGGCCGCGCGCCGCACCGTCGGGAAGGTGATCCGCCGGGCCGTCGCCGTGGCGCTCATCTTCTCGGCGCTGATCTACGCGCTGTACCAGCCGTTCCGCACCGCGATCAACACCGCGGCGGTGGGCCTGTGGAGCCAGGTGACCGGCATCTTCGAGGCCAAGCTGAACCCGGTCCACCCGATCAAGGTGACCGCGACCGCGCAGGCGAACGGCCACGCGGCCCCGCTGGTCGCCGACAACGCCAAGAACACGTTCTGGGCGGCCCCGGGCGACAAGGAACAGGTGCTGGTGTTCACCTTCGACCACCCGGCGGACCTGCGGAAGGCGATCGTGTACTCCGGCGACGCGGCGAACTTCCCGGCCGCGCACCGGCCGCAGAAGCTGCACCTGGTGTTCTCCACCGGCAAGACCTACGACATGGTGCTGGCCGACACGCCGGACTCCCAGGAAGTCCCGATCGAGAACAGCGAAGGCGCCACGAGCGTCGAGCTGCACGTGACCGGGCTGTACCGCTCGCTCGACGGCACGGACGTCGCGATCTCCGAGATCGAGCTGTTCGAAGCCGGCTGAGCATCCGAAGTCTTTTGGGGAGGACCGACCATGCGCGCGAACCGAGCGGTGGCGGGCATCGCGGTCGTCGCGGTGCTCGGCGGCTGGGCGATCAGCGGAGCGCTCTCGCCGACCGAAGCACAGGCACCGGCGCCGGTGGCCGCGCCGTACCGCGTCGGGTACGTCAGCGACGCCACCACCGGCCTCTACGAGGCCACCGGCGAAGGCGCGGCGCCCGCGCTGCCGGCCGGGGCCGGCGGCGTCGATTCCGACGCGTCCGCGAGCACCGGCGGCCTCGTGTGGGTGAGCCACCGCGCCGCCGCCGGGGGTGCCGAGCAGGACGGCGAGCTGTACTACCTCCCCGACGGCGCCCGGACGGCGGTGCCGCTGACGAACGACGACGCCGTCGACCTGCACCCGGCGCTGTCGCCGGACGGCCGCACGGTCGCGTTCGCCTCCGAACGCACCGGCAGCCGGAAGCTGTTCGTGATCGGCGTGGACGGCCGCGGCCTCCGCCAGGTGACGTCCGGCCCGGCGACCGACGACTCCCCGAGCTGGTCGCCCGACGGCACCCGCCTGGCGTTCAGCAGCACCCGCGACGACCCGGCCGGGGACATCTACACCGTCCCGGCCGCCGGCGGGACCCCGACGCGCCTGACCGCCGACCCCGCCGCCGACACCCAGCCGGCGTGGGGCCCGGCGCGGATCGCGTTCACCACCACCCGCTTCCACCCGGCCGGCGACGTGGCGCTGGTCGCCGAAACCGGCGGCGCGGTCACCCGCGCGGTCCCCGACCCCGGCGACTCGGCGGAGCCGGCGTGGTCGCGCGACGGTGCCCGGCTGGCCTTCACGACCCACGCGCAGGACCCGCTCGGCGACGTCAAGGAGATCGCGGGCGGCCGGATCTCGGTCATCTCGGCGCTGCCGGACACCGGCGAGACCGAGCCGGCGTTCCGCCCGGACGGCCGTCCGGTGTTCACCGAGCTGCGCACCGGGGCCACCTCGGACATCTGGAGCGCGGACGCCACCGGCGGCGACCGCCGGGACCTCACGAACCGCCCCGGCGCCGACGAGTTCGACCCCGCGTTCTCCGCCGACGGCTCCCAGCTGGCCTACACCCAGGCCGATCCGGGCGAGTCCGTGCAGACCGAGGTCGTCGTGGCGAACGCCGACGGCAGCGCACCCCGCGCGCTGACCGGCCCGCGGGACGGGACCAAACGCGAACAGCACCCGGCCTGGTCGCCGGACGCCACGATGATCGCGTTCACCAACACCGCCATCCGCGGCGAAACCCGCTCCGACACCGTGCGGATCGCCCGCGTGGCGGACGGCCGGATCCTCGGCGAGATCCCGATCCCGCCGTACCTGACCGGCCGCGACACGCAGCCGGTGTGGTCGGCCGACGGCACGAAGATCACCCTGACGCGCGCGGCCTCGCGGATCGCGCCGCCGCCACCGGGGCGGGTGCAGCCGACGGTGGTGGACATGCCGGTCGGACAGGGCAGTTCCGGCTCGGTGCCCAAGACGGTCCCGACGGACAAGGTCCCGGCGCAGCCGGACATCGTGCTGCTGATGGACCAGACGGGGTCGATGAACGGGGTCATCGAGAACGTCAAGACGAACCTCGGCAAGGTCATCGAGGAAGTGCAGAAGGTGCAGCCGTCGGCGAACTTCGCGGTGGCCGCGTACGGCGACCGCGTGGACGACCACCCGGGCGAAGGCCCGCCGCCGAACCCGCCGCGGTCGTTCCACGTCCAGCAGCCGCTCACCCCGGCCGACACCGACGAGCAGCGCAAGCTGCTCACCGACGCCTTCGGCCGGATCACCGCCACCGGCGGCGACGACACCGCCGAAGACTGGTACGACGCCCTCGAGAAGGTCTCGACGGGCGCGATCGGCTTCCGCGACACCAGCAACCGGATCGTGGTGCTGGTCGGCGACGCCGCCAGCCACGAGTCGCCGGCCGACAACGAGCGGGGCACGTTCCCGACGACCGCGGCCGTCGTCGACGCGCTGACGGCCGCGAAGATCCGGGTGGTCGCGGTCCCGGCCGTGACGAGCAGCGGCGGCTCGGAAAGCAGCCTCGCCGAAGAGAACGACGGAGCCCTCGACGGCCGCGGCCAGGCGAGCGCGATCACCAAGGCCACCGACGGCGTCCTGACCGAGAGCACCGACCCCGGCCAGATCAGCACCGCGATCGTGAAGGGGATCACCGACCTCCAAGTGAAGGTGCAGCCGGTGCCGTTCTGCGACCCGGGCCTGACGCTCACGTTCGACCCCGACGGGACGCCGCAGGTGCCCGGCGGCACCGACGCGCACTTCGTCGAGATCGCCACGGTCTCGCCGACCGCACCGATCGGAGCTTTCCTGCACTGCCGGGTCGAGTTCCGGCTGAACGGCGAGTCCGCCGTCCGGCCCGGCTACACCGAAGACGTCACCGTGCGGGTCAAGGATCCGCGGCTGCCGCTGATCACCGTGCACGACAAGACCGTCACCGGTACCGCGCCCACGGTCATCGACTACCCGGCGACCGCGATCGACGCCGACCGCGAAACACCGCTCACGCCGTTCTGCACGCCGTCGTCCGGGAGCCTCTTCCCGGTCGGCGCCACCACGGTGACGTGCACGGCGACCGGGCGCGGCGGCACCGCGACCGAGACCGCCGTGATGTCCGTCGACCCCGGCGGGGACCGGCAGGAGCTGTGGCAGGTGGCGCTGACCGCCGGGCCGGACAGCGTCGTCGCCGGCACCCAGCGGGACCTCTCGCCGTCGTTCGGGGAGCCGTGCGGCACCGGGCGGCAGGGCTCGGCGGACGTCTCGCCGGACGGCGCCGCGCTGGTGTTCCACAACGACCGCCGTCAGCTCTGCGTGGCCCCCGCCGACGGCGGGCCCGGGCGGGTTCTGGTGCAGGACACCGGAACCGTGGACGACCCGGCCTGGTCGCCGGACGGCACGCTGGTCGCCTTCGACAGCGCACCCTCGGAGTCCCGGCCGAGCGTCCGGACCGTGCCATCGGCCGGCGGGGCGTCGGCGGTCCTGATCGCCGGTCCGGGTGGCGCGTCGCAGCCGGCGTTCCAGCGGATCGCCGACGTCGGGGTGACCGCCACCGCCGTCCCGGCCACCATCCCGTTCTCCGGGCTGACGACGTTCGAGTTCGTGGTCACCAACCACGGCGTCGCCGCTTCGCCCGGCGTCGGGCTGTTCGTCCGGCTGACCACGGGCCTGCGGCCGCAGGCGCCGATCACCAGCGCCGGCACCTGCACACCCGACCTCGTCTGCGCCTTCGGCACGCTCGCCCCGGGCGCGAGCGCGCGGGTGCGGTTCAGCGCCACCGGCACCGAACCGGGGGCGCAGGCCGCCACCGGCACGGTCACCACGGCCGGCCAGGACGCCGGCGCGCAGGACAACTCCGCCACGGCCGTGGTCACCGTCGGGCCGAAGCCGGCGCCCCCGGTCACGCCGGGCTCGCTGTCGGTGGGGCTGGCGGTGTCGGCGGTCCCGCTGTTCGTCGGCGGCGACGACGTGGTGCTGACCTTCTTGGTGCACAACGGTTCCGGGGCCCCCATGCCGAACGTCCGGCTGGTCACCCAGCTGCCGCCGCAGCTGCCCGCGACCTCGGTGGCACCGGGGTGCACGCCCGGTGGCGGCACCTGTGCGCTCGGGACGCTGGCCCCCGGCCAGACCGTCGAGATCCGGATTTCCCTGGCGGCCAAGGCCGCGGCCGACGCGCCGGTGTCCGGCACGGTCAGTACCAGCGGGCCGGACACCGACCCCGGGGACAACACGGCCAGTGGGCGGGTGGTGTTCCGCCAGCCGGTGGTCGCCGTCGATCCGGGCATCGCCCCGCTGGGCTCGGTCCCGCGCGTGACGGGCACGGACTTCCCGCCGGGCGCGACGGTCCGGCTGGCCTGGTCGGACGGGATCTCCGAGACGCCGGGCCTGGCCACCGTGGGCGTCGACGGGCGGTTCGAGGCGCAGTTCCTGGTCTTCCACCACGACCTGATCGGCCCGCGCACGCTGTCGGTCACTTCGGTGAGCGGTCCGAAGTTCGGGACGGCGCAGTCGAATCCGATCCTGGTGGTGCTGCGCACGGAACAACCACCGTTCATCTCGCGCGGCTGAGCCGCGCGAGAACCCGCTGCCCGTAGGGGCAATTACCGGCGCACGAGCGCACACCCGTCCGCTGGTGCCGGACCCGCGACACAGAAGGGAGACTTCCGCGCATGGGAGCAACGGCGACGCTGTCCGAGGCCGGCCTGGTCGCGGAACCCGGCCAGGAGACGAGCTGCACGGTGACCATCCGGAACGCCGGGCAGGTCGTCGACCAGTTCGCGATCGACGTCGTCGGCGACGCGAGTGGCTGGGCCACCGCGGAACCGGCGACGGTCAACCTGATGCCGGGGGAGACCGGGACGGTCACCGTGCGGTTCGCGCCGCCGCGGTCCTCCGACGTGCCCGCCGGGACGATTCCCTTCGGCGTGCGGGTGTTCTCGAGCGAGGACCCGGCCGGTTCGGTCGTCGAGGAGGGCACCGTCGAACTCGGCGCCTTCACCGAGGTGACCGCCGAGATCGTGCCGGCCAAGGTGGAGGGCAGCTCCAAGGCCGACTTCGAGGTCGCCGTCGACAACCGCGGCAACCGGCCGGTGGCCGTCGAGCTGAGCCCGCTGGACCCGGAGGACGAGCTGGACTTCCGGCTCGAGCGCGACCGGGCCGAACTGGCGCCGGGCACCGCCGCGTTCGTCCGGATGCGGGCCAAGCCGCGGAAGCGCTTCCTGCGCGGGCAGTCCGTCCGGCACCGCTTCCAGGTGTTCGTCACCGCCGACGGGGCCGAGCCGCTCAAGACCGAAGGCACCATGGTGCAGCGGCAGGTCCTGCCGAAGTGGTTGCTGCCGGCGCTCGCCGCGCTGCTCGTCCTCCTGCTCGCCCTGGTGACGCTGTGGTTCACCGTACTGCGGCCCGCCGTGAAGTCGGCCGCCCGCGAGGCCGCGCAGGAACAGAACCAGGAGATCGTGAAGGCGGCGCAGGACGCCGGCGCCGGGGCCGACCAGGCGAAGAAGAACGCCGATCAGGCCAAGCAGAACTCCGAACAGGCGATGAAGGCCGTCGGCCTGACCCCTCCGGGCGACAACCCCGCGCCGCCGGGCTCGGGTCCGGGCGGCACGCCCCCGACCCGCGTCTCGAACGCCGCCGCCGACGGCACGCCGACGGACTTCCGGGTGGCCGCGGACGCGAAGATCGACTCGAACGTCAACCGGTTCGCCGAATTCCCCTACACGCTGCCGGATCCCGGCAAGACGCTGGTGATCACCGACCTGATCCTGCAGAACCCGCGGGGCGACACCGGAACCCTGCGCCTGCTGCGGGACGCCGGTGGCACCAAGACGGTCTTGCTGGAGGTCGGCCTCTCGAACTTCCGCGACCTCGACCACCACTGGCTGCAGGCCTGGCGGTTCCAGCCGGGGGAGAAGATCGTGCTCGCGGTCAGCTGCCAGAACCCGCCGGACCGCGGCCGCTGCACGCCGTCGGTCTCCTTCTCCGGCCGGGTCGAGTAAACCGTGCCGGCCACCCGCGTCGTGAGTGGTAAGGCGGGTTCTAACCCGCCTTAC